>JAFQXU010000002.1 GCA_017406805.1 Clostridia bacterium
AAAGTGGGTGCAAGGTGCTTTAATATTCGTGCAAGAGCTCTTTCTGATTCTGTGGTTATAAGCCATGATATTGTTAACGGTTGCAAGGTTTCTGATGTGCTTAAATCTTTTTTGAGTTTTATTAAAGATAATCCTTCGGAAGTTATAGTTTTGCGTATTTCTCATTCTAGTAGTTCTGCAATTAAAAAAATTATGGCACTTCCGGAAATGAAAAGCATTTTTGAAAAAAGTTTAACCAAAAGTATGTGCAGTAATTATGGCTCAGATTACTCGCTTTTAAGCATGAAACAACTTAGAGATTCAAAAGTAAATTTTGTAATAATTTCAGATTATAATGATGATCATTTTCAAAAAACTGAGAATTTACATGATATTTATACGGAAAAGACACGTGAATCAAATTCCACAGATATAATGGTTAATCAGGAACTTAAGAATTTGTCGGATGCATTTTCGTACAAAATGGTGAATATAACCCCGATTCATACTTCAACCACAAAAGAATTCTTTTTAAATAAAGCATCGCCGTTTGCTTGGGAAAAGAAAATTTCTAAATCCCGAAACGAAAAACTCTTGGCCAGTGATTTGTTTAGAAAAAAAGCAAACATTGTTTCGCTGGATGCTCTTTACTACAATGCAAAGTTTGTAAAAACGCTTATCGATATTAACAAAGAGCGTTTGTTAATGAATTAATATTAAAAATGTAACACTTTTTGGACTTAATTTTGTTCAAAAAGTAGTTTTTATAATTTATGTAAAATATAATTGACATATAGTAAAATATATTTTATAATAAATTTGAAAAGGAGGTAGATAAATGAGTAAGAATTTAAAATTAAAAGCAGCAAGAGCAGCCTTGGGTATGTCTCAGCAAGATGTTGCAAATTCACTTGGAGTCAGCAGGCAGACTATAAACGCCATTGAATCGGGAGATTATAATCCCACTATAAATCTTTGTATATCTCTTTGCAAATTACTTGGCAAAACTTTAGATGAATTATTTTGGAGGTAATTTTATATGAAAAAACAAATTTTTGACGAAAGGCAAATATCCATTCAAAGAAAATACGGAGCAAACGCGTTTTTTATGTTGCTTTTTATTATGGTGATTAACGCTTTTTTTAAATACTTTTATGATTGCAATTATGCCTCACCAATAAATGAGTTTGCAATTATTATGTTTATTCCGCTTACTTATTTTTCCGTGGCGACTATTTTAACAAGCTCTTATACCTCGTTTTCAAATAATAAAAAGCTCAGTAGAGCTGGTTTATTTGATTTGTTATTATGTTTTATATTTTGTGTTGGATATTTTAGTTATTACAATGGCTTTTCAGAAGTAGTGCAAAATGGAATGCATTCAGATTGGTTTGCTTTTCCGGTGCTGATTATTTACTTTTTTATATTAATCGTATCGCACATAATAAGATTTTTAAAAGATAAAAAACAAAAAGACTAAGTCTAAAAATGAAAAAATATAAAACCCTTCTGGCTAAAAACCAGAGGGGCTTTTTTTAAGAAATTATTTTGTGGCTTAAATCGTAGATGTTTTTAAGGCAGTTTGATTTATCAAAATTTTCGCAGTTATGTTTAAGAAAGTTCAGCTGCTGCGGGTTTTGAATCAGATTGCTAATGATTTTTTCTTCATTTTCGCCGGAAATTAACTTTACAGCCATGTTTTTGCTTACCAAAAATTCTGCGTTTTCTTCTTCTTGACCCGGAATTGCTTCAAAAAGCGCCATGGGCAAATTACAAGCTAAAGCCTCACTAATGGTTAATCCGCCCGGTTTTGTTATAATTAAATCCGACATCTGCATATATTTGTCAACTTCGTGGGTGTAATAAATTAATTTTGTGGGCTTTGTTATGTTTATTTTTTTCTGCTTAAATTTTTTGCTGAGTTTAAAGTGCTTGCTGTGTAGATGCTTTAGGTGAATTTTTGATAAAAATATATCTCTTTTTCTTCTTCTTTTTCCCGTGGAAATAAGATGTTTCAAATTTTCAAATAACCTTTTGTTTTTTCCTGTTATGATGATAATTTGAAAATCGGGTAAGATCTTTTGCAGTTTGGTGTACATTTTTTCCACATTTGCAAAGCCGCAGCTTCCTGCCATAATCAAAATGGTTGGCAAATTGCTGTTTAGCCCGATTTTTTCCAGTTCTTCTTCGCGGTTTTTTTGAATGAAAAAATCATTATCCACGGGTATTCCAAAGGGGTGTATTTTTTCTTTTGGTACGTCCATGTCTTCCATCAAAGGAACCATCTCTTCATTCGCTACGATATATGCATTAACATTCGGGCTGATCCATGTTCTGTGCGGTGCGTAGTCGGTCATGATGCATAAAAGAGGTACAGAAATTTTATTTTCTGATTTTAGCGATGAAACCATTTCCGTTGCAAAGGGGTGTGTGCTTATTATTAAGTCCGGTTTTTGAGTTTCGATAAGTGGCAAAAGTTTTTTGCTTATTAAATTATTTGTACCAAAAATTATTTTGTTTAACTTTTTATTGTTTGCGGTTTTGTAAATCATTTTCCAAAGAGCCGGGTGCTTTATTGCAACATATTCGTAAATTTCCGTTACAGTTTTGTTAAGCACATGGTTGATGTATTCAAGTGTGTCTATTACTTCGGCTTGATCGCCGTTATTATTAAAATAATCTTTTACGCAGTTTGCCGCGCTCATGTGTCCTCCGCCTGTTGAAGCGGATAATATTATAATTTTCACGGTTTTCTCCTTTATTTTATTAATCCAAATATTATTTTGTCGCTCATTCTGTATCCACGGGCAAAATCCGAGGCCGGCATTCTTTTTTTGCCTTCCACCTGCACTTCCAGCAGTTCAAGCGAAGTGTTTTCGCCGCAGCCTATTATAAATGGATTTACAGACACCACTTTCCCCGGGTAACTGGAGCGAAGGTTGGAAATTTTTGATTTGTATATTTTAAAGCGTTTTCCTCTGATCATGGTGTAAGCGATTGGCCAGGAATTACAGCCCCTTATAAGATTGTGAATTTCCTGAGCGGTTTTCTCCCAGAAGATTTGGCCATTTATTTTGTCCAGTGGGGGAGATAGCGTGGCTTGGGAATTGTCTTGCGGCAATCTTTTTAATGTGCCTTCTTCTAATTTTTCTATTGTTTCAATCAGAAGCTCTGCACCTATTACGGATAGTCTGCTTTTTAATTCGTCAGATGTTTCGTTTTCGTTTATAAATGTTTTTCTTTGCATCAGTATATCTCCGGTGTCCAGACCTTCGTCCATGAACATAGTTGTAATTCCTGTAACATTGTCGCCGTTTATAATGCTCCATTGTATCGGTGCAGCACCGCGATATTTCGGCAAAAGCGAACCATGAACATTTATACAGCCGTATTTTGGGGTTTCTATTATATTTTTGGAAATGATTTTTCCGTATGCAACCACGGCGATTAAATCCGGATTTAAAGATTTAATGAGTTCTTCGGTTTCGGCTGATTTGATTTTTTCCGGCTGATAAACTTTAAGCCCGTGATTTATGGCAAAAGTTTTTATTGGAGGGGGAGTTATTATTCTTTTTCGCCCTACAGGTTTGTCCGGTTTTGTAAAAACGGCGCAAATTTCATGCTCACTGTTTATTAATTTTTCCAGAGAAGGCACCGCGAATTCCGGTGTCCCCATAAATATTATTCTCAATTTTTACACCTCGTTATTTATTTTTTAAATCGTGATATTCTTCTAAAGTTAAATTATTTTCGTAAATGTATTTTGCGGTTTTTTCCCCCACATATCTTATATGCCAAGGTTCAAATTTCATTTTTGTGATTTCTTCTTTTCCTCTTGGATACCGTAAAATAAATCCGAATTTATGAAGCACATTGTGCAGCCACGCGGTTTGGTGGTTTATGTTTTCGTTTTTGTCCGGTGCAATTCCTGCCCATTTCCCGTTTAAAAATATGTCGCAGTCCAGGCAAAGGCCCGTGTTGTGTTCGGAGTATCCGGGCAAGCACGCACTTTTTTGGGCAAATTCTATACCTCTTTTTTCGGCAAAGTAATCGTACTTCGTTTGCTGTTGTTTAAATGATAAATACCCACTTGTGACGCCTAAAATAATGCCTTGATTTTTTGCGTAATTTTTTAATTTTTCAAAGTTTTCGGCAGTTCTTTTTTCCAGGAAGTTTGCTTTTTCTTTTATTCCAAAGGTTTTGTATAAAAAATCATTGTTTTTTACCGAATCAATTTTTACTAGATTTGGAATTACATAGGATTTTACGTAAGATTCTTCAATTTTATTTTCTTTATTTATTAAAATTTCGTAGTCTATAAAAACCCCGCCCCTTTGATTTATAAATTGCTTGCTACATAAATAATACTAGGTTTTTATAATATTTTCAACTTTTTAAATGGCAAAGAAGTTTGTTTTGGTTGATATATTCCCCTTGGTTATAGTATAATTAAATTAAATAAAGTATAAAATTTGGAGGAAAATTAAATTGTTTAAAAGACTTGAAGCTACCGAAAAAAGATTTGTGGAAATAAACGAAAAGCTCTGCAATGTAGAAGTTATTTCAGACCAAGAAACTTACAAATCGCTGATGAAAGAGCTTAAAAATTTAACACCCGTTGTAGAAAAATATAGGGAGCTGAAAAAAGAAGAAAATAACCTTAAAGAAGCCAAAGAAATGTTGGAAGAAGGCGGAATTGACAAAGAATTTAAAGAAATGGCAGAAATGGAAATAGAATCTTCCAAAGAAAAAATTGAAAAGCTTTCGGAAGAGCTTAAAATTTTGCTTTTGCCAAAAGACCCAAATGACGACAGAAACGTCATAATAGAAATCAGAGGCGGTGCAGGCGGAGAAGAAGCCGCGCTGTTTTCGGGTGTTTTATTTAGAATGTATAATATGTACGCTCAAAACAGGCGCTGGAAAGTGGAAATTTTAAATGCAAACGAAACGCAGCTTGGCGGATATAAAGAAATAAGCTTTATGATTTCCGGCGAGGGTGCGTATTCAAGATTTAAGTTTGAAAGCGGCGTCCACAGAGTGCAAAGAGTCCCCGATACGGAAGCTCAAGGGCGTGTGCATACTTCCACGGTTACGGTTGCTGTTTTGCCGGAAGCCGAAGATGTTGAAATAGAAATAAATCCGTCCGATTTGCAAATAGATACATATCGTGCAGGCGGAGCGGGAGGCCAACACGTTAATAAAACGGAATCTGCAATCAGGATAACTCATTTGCCCACGGGTCTTGTGGTTGAATGTCAGGACGAACGCAGCCAATATAAAAACAAAGATAAAGCTATGAAAGTGCTTAAGTCAAGGCTTTTGGAAGCTAAAAGAGAAGAACAAGAAAGCGCAGTTGCCGAGGAAAGAAGGTCACAAGTTGGCACGGGCGATCGCTCAGAACGTATTCGCACGTATAATTACCCACAAAGCAGAGTTACAGACCACAGAATAGGCCTAACCCTTTATAGATTAGAAGATATTTTAAATGGTGACCTAGACGAAATCATAGATGCACTAATTACAGCGGACAGAGCCTCTAAACTTGCAGGTAATGAATAATTTGAGGTAAAAAATGGAAACATTGATTTTAAATGAAAGTGAAGCCGACAAAGCGGCAAAAATAATAAAAAGTGGCGGAGTTGTTGCTATTCCGACAGAAACGGTTTATGGTTTGGCAGCCAGTGTGTTTGATCCAGGTGCGATAAAAAAGATTTTTTTGGCTAAAGGCCGACCTGCGGATAACCCTTTGATAGTGCATATTTCAAATTTGGAAGATGTTTTTAAGGTCGTTTCGGTATTTAATGAAAAAGCAAAAGCTTTGGCAAAGAATTTTTGGCCCGGGCCGCTTACAATGATACTGCCAAAAAATGAGCAAATTCCAAGCATAGTTACGGCAGGTGGGAATTCCGTGGCGGTTAGGTTTCCGTCCCATACAGTTGCAAGAAAAATAATTGAATTATCGGGAGTACCGTTAGTTGCGCCGTCGGCAAATTTGTCGGGCAAACCTAGCACAACAAGATTTAGCCATGTTTTGGAAGATTTAAATGGCAAGGTTGATGCTCTGGTAAATGGCGGGGATTGTAAATTTGGTGTGGAGTCAACTGTTATTTCTCTTTTGGAAGATGTACCACGAATTTTGCGCCCCGGAGCGATTACCCCCGAGCAAATTGAAAAAGTTATCGGTAAAATTGGGATCGATGATTCTGTATTTAATAAAATAACAGACGATGGGCCTGTGCTTTCCCCGGGAATTAAGTATAAGCATTATTCCCCCGATGCCGAGGTTGTTATTTTAAAAGGTGAAAAGGAAAATTATGCCGATTTTGTAAATCAAGCCGGCAGCAAAGAAAAGGGTGTTTTGGCTCTTTGTTTTGATGAGGACATATCCCTTCTTAATGTTCCATATATATCTTATGGTAGTAAAAGCGATTCCTTTTTTCAGGCGCATAATATTTTTGACGCTCTTAGAAAAGCGGATAAACTCGGTGCAAAAATAGTATATGTTCATTACTGCGAATCAGGCGGAGTAAGTTTAGCGGTTTATAATCGTTTGATTCGTGCGGCCGGATTTAAAGTTATAGATTTAAAAAAATAAAATATGGGCGGGGGAATTAAAAATTGTAATTAAGTTAAATAAAAGATTTTTTTGGCTACTTGTGCTTGCGGTAAGCATGTTGTTTTTGTTTTGGGTTTCTCGTGCGGTAATTAAATTTATTTACCCATTAAAATATGAAGATACTATTGAAAACATATCGCAAAAGTATAATGTTGAAAAGCCCCTGATATATGCTATAATAAAATGTGAAAGCGATTTTGAGGAAAAAGTCGAGTCTTCTGCCGGAGCGCTTGGCCTTATGCAAGTTACGCCGGATACCTTTAAATGGCTTGAAAAATATACCCATAATCATTACATATCAAAAGAAGATATGCTAAATCCTGAAAACAACATAGAATGCGGGACGCTGTTTATGTCCGTTTTGCTTGAAAAATATAAAAATCTTGATGTTTCTTTAAGTGCATACAACGCTGGGATAAAAACAGTTGATGGTTGGCTTAAAGAAAAAGAAACTTCGCATGACGGAAAAAGCCTTTATAATATTCCGTATGGTGAAACGAAAAAATACGTTAATAAAGTTAAATTTGCTTACAAAGTTTATAAATTTATTTATTTCAGATGAAAGGAAGAGTTAAAATGAGCTCTAAAAATGAAGAAAAAAACTTGAGGGAAAAATTATTTTTAAAAAAGACAAATGGCGGCAAAGAAATGAGTACAAGCGAAATGAAAAAATGCGATAGTTTTAGCCGGGAGTATAAAGATTTTTTGAATAAATCCAAAACAGAACGTGAAAATGTAAATTATATTTTAAAAAAAGCGACTGACGCTGGGTTTTCTGAGTTTGACAAAGACAAAAAATATAAAGCCGGCGATAAAGTTTATGCAGTAAACCGCGGCAGAGGGCTTATACTTGCGGTAATAGGCGAAAAAGGTGCGGCAGAAGGTGTTAAAATTGCCGTTTCGCATATTGATGCCCCGAGGCTTGATTTAAAACCCAATCCACTTGTGGAGTCGAGCGAATTTGCTCTTTTAAAAACGCATTATTACGGCGGAATAAAAAAATATCAGTGGACAGCCATGCCCCTGGCGCTTCATGGTAGGATTGTAAAAAAAGACGGAACTTTTGTAGATATTGTTTTGGGCGAAAACGAAGATGAACCATGCTTTTGCGTAACGGATTTATTGCCGCATTTGGCAAGGGAGCAAATGAATAAAAAAATGAGCCAGGCAATTACCGGGGAAGATCTTAACGCATTGGTAGGAAGTTTGCCTTTAAAAGGTGGAGAAGGAGCGGAACTCGTTAAGCTTAATATATTAAAGATGCTAAATGAAAAATATGGCATTGTGGAAGAAGATTTTATATCCTCGGATTTGGAATTTGTCCCTGCCATGAAAGCAAGAGATATTGGCATTGACCGCAGCATGATTGGCGGATATGGCCAAGACGACCGCTCTTGTGCGTATCCGTGCATGGAAGCAATTTTAAACTGCAAAAAGCCAAAGAAAACAACAATAGCTGTGTTTACCGACAAAGAAGAAACGGGAAGTGACGGAAACACAGGCATGCAGTCTAGATTCTTTGAATATTTTGTGCACGATTTATCCAAAATGGACGGTGTAAAACTTCGTCATGTGCTTTCAAAATCAAAATGCCTTTCCGCAGACGTAAATGCTGCGTATGATCCTACATATGTTTCCAGCTACGAAATTAACAATAGTTCCTTTATTAATAGGGGCGTTGTTTTAACAAAGTATACAGGCAGTGGCGGAAAATACGGCACTTCAGATGCTTCTGCGGAATTTACCGGGGAAATTTGCAAATTATTTAACGACAATAAAGTTTTGTGGCAAAGCGGCGAACTCGGCAAAGTTGACAATGGTGGCGGCGGCACTATTGCAAAGTACGTAGCCAATTTAAATGTTGATGTAATTGATGTTGGTGTGCCGGTTCTTTCCATGCATGCACCTTTTGAAGTCATTTCAAAAATTGATTTGTACATGACTTACCTTGCTATGGCTGCGTTTTTTAGCGATTATGATTTATAAAAATTATAAAAAAAGTACTTCCGATAAAAAGAGTATCGGAAGTATATTTTAGTGATGAGAAGTTATATTTAAATTATACTGCATTCTTTAAGTGAAACGAAATCATGATCCGCAACTATTATATGATCTAAAAAATTAATGTTCATGCTTTGAAAAATATTAGAAAGTTTTGCCGTTGTTTCTATGTCTTCCTGCGAGGGAACTGCTATTCCGCTTGGGTGATTGTGCGCAATTAATATGGAGCTTGCGTTGTAAAGAGTAATTAATTCTATTATTTTTCTTAAGTAAATATTTACGGCGTTCACGCTTCCTTTGGTAATTATTCCTTCGTAAATAATCTTGCCTTTTGCGTCCAGAAGTATTACAGCAACCGTTTCTTCTGTTCTGCCAATGAATTTTAAAGCTATTTTTTGGTTTAAATCTGATTCGCCTTTGTAATTATTTATAGTGCTGTTTTTTCTTTCAACATATGTTCTTGCCAAAGAAGAAATCATTTTTATAAAAATGGCGGCGGATTCCCCGATTCCGTTTACTTCTTTAAGAAGATTTATAGGTGCGTCCAAAATTGCGTCGAGAGACCCGAATTTTTCAATTAATAAGTGGGCTATTTCGTTTGTGTCTTTTCTGGGTATTGCATAGAATAATATGAATTCCAGTATTTCGTGGTCTTCAAAATTATCAAACCCGTTTAAAAGGAATTTTTTACGCATTCTTTCTCTGTGACCCTGGTGCATTGTCTCGCCGCCCTTTCTTTTTAATGGTTAACAAATAATATTTTAACATAAAAATGAATTATTTTCAATTGAATATTTTTTACTGAAAGGACTTTTTGTAAGTGAGAAAAATTACAATAAATAAAAATGATGAAAATAACAGGCTTGATAAGTTCATTGCAAAACTCTTGCCTTTAATGCCGGAAAGAATGATGTATAAAAGCATCAGAAAAAAAAGGATAAAAGTAAACGGAAAAAAATCCGATATTTCATACAGACTAAAAGAAGGCGACGTTTTAGAGCTTTATATAAACGACGAATTTTTTGAGAAAAACAGTAATGAAGATGATTTTAAATCAGCTCCTGTGAATTTGGATATAGTCTATGAAGATGAAAATATTATGATTATAAATAAAAAAGCAGGTCTGCTTGTTCACCCGGATAAAAATTGCAAAGTGGATTGCCTTATTAATAGAATAAAAAATTATCTTTTTAAAAAAAGTGAATATAACCCCGAAAATGAGAATTCTTTCAGTCCGGCGCTTGTTAACAGAATAGACAGAAATACCCAGGGCATGGTGATTGCCGCCAAAAATGTGCAGTCGCTCAGGGAACTTAACCACAAAATGAAAAGCCGCGAAATCCATAAATTTTATTTGACCATTGTGTGTGGAGTTATAAAAAAAGAAGAAGACACTTTAACGGCATTTTTGGACAAAAACAAAGAGAAAAACAAAGTTTATATAAAAAACAAAGCCGCAGATTTAAAAAAATTTAAAACGATAATCACTAAATATAAGGTTTTAAAACGTTCCCGTAAATTTACATTATTGGAAGTAAGTCTTTTAACCGGTCGTACGCATCAAATTAGGGCACATTTTGCATCTTTGGGCTATCCGCTCCTTGGCGACGGAAAGTACGGCAAAAACGCCATAAATAAAGAATTAAAATATAAACACCAAGCGCTGTGTGCTTATAAAATTCAATTTGATTTTAAAGATTCGGGCGGTTTTTTAAATTATTTAAACGGTAAAGTATTTGAAATAAAACGTGAAAACATTTGGTTTATAGAGGATTTTAACAGCAGAATTTCAGAAAAATACTAAAACTCAAAAAATCTTGAAAACATTGCCATAAAACAAGCATCAACCAGTGCTGAAACAGGAATTAAAATAAAACTGCATTTTGATTTTTTTAAGTGAGATAAAAAGCAGCCGAAAAGCCCATTGTTGTTTGTGTGGGGTAAAAGTGTTTTTGCAAATTTAACCGAAAATTTAAATGTTTCTGTGGCAAACAAAACTGTGCAAAGAAGCGAGATGAACATTCCCGGCAGCATTATTAGTATGTAAAAAGCGATTCCTTTTAGCCCGTAAATTAAATATAAATATCCTGTAGTTAATCCTATGCTAAAACCCCTGAAAAATATAATGGTTGGTATTAAAGCGCTGCCCCAGAAAGAGAGCGCAGAAAATTCCAGCAGTAAAATGATTAAAAATAGTTTTACAATTGACGAAACGAATACATCTAAGCCAGGTTTTACGATGATTTCTTTAAAGTTATTTAAAAATAAAAAATCTATTTTATGAAGTATTTCCAGGTTTATCTCGTGCACCGAAATAGAGCCGATTATCATTCCCAAAATTAATAAAATAACCATAACTATAAGCGATTTGTTGTTTTTGCCGGTGCTTATAATTTCATATTTTTCTAAAAAAGATGCTGCGCTTTTAAAAATACTTTTCATATTCTTACTCCTTTTATTTGTTACTTCTTAAAAACTTTTGGTAGTAATAATATGATTTTTAAAATGAATATATGTCCAAAAAATATGCTCCCCGATATAAAAATTAGGGGAGCATTTATTTTTTTATTATTGTTGCTGTTGGGCTTTCATTGCTTTTATAAACAGTGAAGGCTTTTTAACTTTTTCGGGTTTTACTTTTTTGCCTTTATATTTTTTTGCGTGTTCCCAAGCAGATTTTAATTCGTCGCTTAAAAATTCAGAAAATGTTGAGTTTTCTTCATCGAGTCCGTTTAAAATAGCCATTGTTATAATGCTTCTGATATTAAGCCCTGATGTTGTGTAAAGCTCGCTTAAGGTATTTCCAAGCTTATTTAGTTTAGATTTGTTTGTTTCGGTTTTTATGTAGTTTTTAATTGCCGGCAAAATGAAATTTTTGGCAAAGGCTACTT
>JAFQXU010000036.1 GCA_017406805.1 Clostridia bacterium
ACATGCTGATTTATAGCGTGGTCCGGTCTACTATATCCTAAAATTTCAGCCACATCTTTTCCTACAAAATATGGTTCTCCGTCTATTGTTACTGTTCTGATTTCTCCAAAATCCTTATTTTTAAATACTTCTAAATTATTCATTTGTTTTTTCCTCCTGGTTTTCAATATTTGTAACTTTATTTGTGTTTGGTGTGTAAACTTCCTTTGTCTGCGGATTGAAGTGTACATCTTGAAGTCCAAGCTTTATGAAATTAAGCCCAAGCGGCTCTAAATCTTCCATGTACCGACATTCATCAATCTGCATTAAATTTGAGTCAAGCGCTGTTTTATACGCTTCAAAGCGTGTTTTTATGTCGCCCTTAGTAACTTCTTTCGTGTCAAACGCAAAATAAAAGGACTTCTTCTCTTTTTCAAGAAGTAAGTCCCTGTTAAGTGCGCATTCTATTGCTGATAAAATCGGCATTACCGCTGTTTTTATAAATGTTTCCCAGTTCCAATCTGTTGGTACTCCGAAAATATCCAAGATAGAATTGTTTATTGAATTTTTGTTTTCATTAAGCTGCATTTCGGTCGATGTGTTGCTGGCTTCCTTAAAATCAAGATTATCATTAAGAACTATCACATTGTTTTCCGTGTTGCAGTAAAGTTCACGCCACGCTCTTTTTAAACTGTCCATTGCTTCCTTTGTGATTTTTTTTTCCGATTTAATAAAGCCTTTTTTACTTCCGCCCGTAGAAACAAGGTTTTGTTCAAATTTGAGCGTTAAATATGCAACTTTTAAAAGCTCTTGATTTTGGTTTATAATTCCAACCCCGTTTGCTCCGTCTTTTGTTGACCTAAGCACTTTCAAAAACTCAAAAGGCTTATAGCTTTGACCGCCTATTAAAATATTATAGTCTTTAAAAATCGGGTCAAAATTTTCTATTATATGAACATTCTCAAAACTCACATAATTAAGCGATTTTACTGTATTTCTTCTCTTTTTGATATACGCATAAGCGCCGCCGAAAAGAAGATAATCACGAACCAAAGCTCTTTTAAATTGTACTCCGTCGAGCGTGTCTTTGGTGTCAAGATTAAATAAGTCGCACCGCTCGTCTTCCACTTCAACAGTTTTTCTTTTGCCGTTTAAAAATTCCTCTTTGTAAAGTTTTATCGGAATCATTGAAACTGTATCGATAATTAAATTCACACACTTGGAAACGGCGGGGATATTCATAGCCTCACGCTCGGAAATCGTGTCTTCGCTTAAAAAACTTTTTAAAATTAAATCATCGCTTTGTCTTATTTCGTTTTCTTGCTCTTGGTTTCTATTTCTAAAATTAAAAAATCTCAATTTGTGCCTCCTTTAACATAGATTCTAACTTTCTTATTTAGCTTTCTTGCATAGTCGATTGTAAATTTTGTGCCTCTCGATTTTCCGTCCCAAAACGCAATGACAAAATCCGCTCTTTCCACAATTTCTTTGTTTCTTATGAGCGGAGCTTTTTTGCCATATTTATCATATTCGGGGCGAATGATTGATTTTGATATTCTTCTTTCATCTGCTACTTTTTCGGCTAAAGTGTCAATTCCGATAGCCCCTCCCGATATTATTTCTCTTACATTTTCGGGAATATATTTTGATATTTCTACATCTACTAAACTTCTTGAACCTATTATTGCGACCTTAATGGTTACCACCTCTTTAAAAATTTAGTGTACTTAAATCAAGTACACTAACAACATGTTATCTCGTTTTGTACTTAAAATCAACTTGACGGGCAAACTAATTAAGTACATTATGAGGTGATATAATTGAAACCGGAAAAAGACAAACACATTGGCATAAGAATAGATAAGGAATTACATTTTAAGCTACACTACATTTCTAAATTTGAAGGTAGGTCAGCCAACGGTCAAATTATTTATTTGATTCAAAAATGTATAAGAGAATTTGAGAAATCGAACGGTGAGATAGAATTGCCAAACGATAATTAAATTTAAAATTGTACCGCCCAACCGCTATCGTCGAAAATTACATCTTGCTGGAGTAGATACACGGCGTTAATAAGAGCGACAACCATATCAACCTTTCCGCTTGATTTTTTCTTGGTGACATAGCGGTTCATATTGGTATCATAAGTACACCTTGCATTTTCGAAATTTATTTCAAGCAAGGTGTTTTTCTCATACTCAAATTCGCCATTTGTTATTTTTTCGGATAAAAGCTTTGTCGGTGGGTGGAGCGTGTCGCTGTGCTGTCTTATTTCTACTGTGTTGTATTTTCTGTTCCATTTCTGAGCGGAGCTTATTGCATTGTAGCGGTCAAACCCGATTGCCTTAATTTTCACTTTATATTTTTCTTCGATATTAAAGACAAAATCTTCAACAACGCCATAATCAATTGTCTTGTTTCCGCAAGCGATACATTTCATTGATTTTATAAACCTTTTGTAGTCAAGCTTTTCAAACTTGCTCTTTTCTTCAAGCCTACCCTCAGGCACAAAGCAAATCACATCGGCAAGTATTTTTCCGTTTTCTTCGCTTGCAATCGCAACCGCCGTGTTATCGTTGCTCATTGATAAGTCAACGCCGATATATACTTCTCGATTTGTCCAATCAATCTTGTTTACTCGGCAAGCTTGCAAGTCTTTAATATCAATAAAGCTTTCAGTTCCTGAGCCTTGATAAATAATGTTGCAGTGCTTAGTTAAAAAGTTTTCTCTCGCAGATTCCACCGAAATTGCTCTTGCTCTTTTTTTGATTAAATCTTCCCAAATCTCAGGAATTTCAAGAGCGACGGGGTTTGCGTGCTTTAAAATTGTGTCATCATTTGTCCAGCTTTCCGTATCATCGGGCTCATATAAAAGCGAAAAGACGGTTTCATCTTTTTGAACTCCGTCTAAAACTCTCTTGGCGTAATTCACTTCATCTTCAAAGGGATTGTTCGCTGTCGGGTACTTGGTAGAAACAATGCAGCCAAGCTTATTTAAAATATTAAGCTGTCCTGACCTCATAGCTTCAACCGCATAAGAATTTGGAAGCGCTCCGACTTCATCTGCCAAAAATACATTCGGCAGTTTCCCGTCCATCCTACTATTTGAATAGTTAAGCGGAATATACTTATTTTCATTCGGTAAAAACTCAATATAATCACGCAAAATCTTAAATCTATATCGATTTTTATTTTGATGAACAAGCGGACTGCTTTTTAAAATTTCTTCGATTGCCGTTTTGACCTCTCTTGAAAGAGCTCCGTCAGGTGCTACCGAATAAAATTTACTAAATTTTGGCTCCAATAAAAAAAGAAGTACGAAAATTGTTGCAATAGTGAAAGTTTTAAAGTTTTTTCTTCCGACTTCGAGTATTACAGTTTCATATCTTCTTTTATTTGGATTTTCTCGGTGGACTATACAAAGAGCAGAGGCATATAAAAGCCATTGATAACCGCACGAGCATTCAAAAATGCTTTTTCCTGCTTTAAGACCTCTCGGCATAACAAGAAGCTTTAATATTTTTTCTATTTTCCCAAATTTTGAAATATCGAAAAAGTATTTATCCGATTTATCTTTGCAAATATCTATAAAGTTTAGGCACGTCTTTATGACGTATCGAGGGGCAGAGGTTTCACCATTTACAACTCCTTTCGTATACTGATATGCTTTGTTATTTATATACTTTTCAATTTGATTTCACTTCCTTTTACACGCGAGGCAATATTTTAAATATTTTTATCAATCTTTATACGCGAATCACCAGCGCGGGTCCCGCGCCCGCTAAGTATTTCTAAGAGTGGGTCAGGCTCGTCATCATCTTGGCGATCTCTTAAAGTTGTGATTATTTTCATAAGCGTTACAACTGTTTTGTTGGCGCTGTCTGTTGTTCGGTTATAGTCCGAGATTGCGGGGTGAGAATATACATTTTTCCGCCCTTTGACATATTCTTTCGTGACTAAAGTCCCTTCTTCTCGGATTGTTTTTTCAAGATCATTTAATATCCCAATTTGAACTTGGTAACGCTTAAAAGTTGTAAGAAAAAAGAAATTCTGTTCTACGCCATGTTTTTCGGCAATTTCAAGAATTTCTTTGGCTTGTTTATTTAAATCTATTTTTGACAATATCTCACCTCATGCTTTTAAATATTTGCAAATAAATTTGCTCTGCAAGTTTTTTCATCATTATCGGCGGAACACTCATCCCGCAAACATATTGCACGTTTTGACCGCAAAAATTGTAATCTTGGGGGAATGTCTGAATTGTAATTATATCTTTGTTACTTATTTTTGCCGGAAAATCAAACCTCAAAATTTTTCCTTTCGATACAATAGTTCCGCAAACCATATTATCTTTGATGTATTTCTCATTAAATCTCTTGTTTTTACCTGTTTCTCTAAGTATTGCATCTCTGAGTGACGTGTCGGATGATTTTTTTAAATGCCAATATTTATATTCATCAGTACCTTTATGAAGCAGTTTGAAACTTGTGTCTTTAAATTCACCATAAGTAATTGGCTTTTCATTGAAATTAAGGACTACTTTCGGAAGCTTTAAATCTTTTCTTCTTGCAATAAAAAAAGTTCGTTCTCTCCTTTGCGGAACTCCCATTTTTGCGCTGTTTAAAAGAAAAATTTGAACATCATATCCGGCCTTGTCAAAGCGTTTGAGAATTTCATTTACATATCCTCTGGCTTTTTTAAATATCAAGCCTTTCACATTTTCGGCGACAATAACTTTTGGCTTTAGTTTTTCTGCCAAATCAATAAAGTAGAAAAATAAATCATCAAGACGCTGTTTTTTCTGCCCCTCTCTAAATGTTTTTTCAATTCCCCAGCCTTTTTCTCTTTTTCCTGCCATAGAAAATACAGAGCATGGAGGGCTTCCGTCTAAAATATCAAGATTATAAAGCTCATCGGGTAAACCCCGATTTATCAAATCACGAATATCAGTATTGAAATTATACTTCGGATGATGATTCTTTA
>JAFQXU010000037.1 GCA_017406805.1 Clostridia bacterium
GCAGAAGCGGAGTGTTTGCTTGCCGGAATTATGCTGGATACTAAAAGTTTTTCGCTAAAATCCGGCATAAGAACTTTCGAAGCGGCAGCGTATTTAAAGAAAAAAGGTGCCGATAATCTTTCGGTTAAAAAAATGTTTGCAAATTCGATGGACACCTATAAACTTAGGTGTAAAATAATTGAAACGGCTTATATATTTGGTGATTGCGCAGTTGCAAAACTTAACGAAAAAATTGAAAACATGAGGGTGTCTTGTTCTCAGGCAGCAGACGAACTTCTTAATATAAAAAACGTAAAGGCATCTTTTGTGATTTTTTCGTCGGGTGAAACTGTGAATATATCTGCAAGGTCTTTGGGAGATGTAAATGTTCAGGTTATAATGGAAAAATTGGGCGGCGGAGGTCACCAAACTATGGCCGCCGCACAAATAAATAGCCATTCCATAGAAGAAGTAGAACAGCGCCTTCTTGAAATAATAAAAGAAAATATATCATTAAAAAATGAATAGGAGAATGAATTTATGAAAGTAATTTTGCTTGAAAACGTGAAGAAAAAAGGTAAAAAAGGAGACGTAGTGGAAGTGTTGGGCGGACATGCTAGATTTCTTATTGCAAATGGTTTAGCTAAAGAAGCAACAAAGCAGTCGCTTGCGGAACTTTACAGCAAAAAAGAATCCATTGAGCACGAGAAGGAAATGGAAAAAGCAAAGGCAGAAGAAATAGCGGAAATTATAAAAGAAAAAATAATAAAAATAACTTCTAAAGCCGGGAAAAATGGAAAGCTTTTCGGTTCTGTAACCACAAAAGATATATCAAATAAAATAAAAGAGGTTTTTGGCGTTGATATAGATAAACATAAAATTGTTTTAGAATCAGACATAAAAGCATTCGGTACATATAAATTCGGAGTGAAACTTTACCCCGGAATAAATGTTCAAATGGCCGTGATGATAGCAGAAGAACAAGAATAAAACAAATAAAAAAACCGCCTTGTGGTAATCCATCAGGGCGGTTTTTACTAATTATTTTTTAATAAATCCTTGTTTTTTTAAGTTCTTCTTTAAGTTCTTTTATTTTTTGTTTAAGGTTTTTCATTTCTTGTTGTAGGTTATAATTTTCAAACCATAAATTATTGTACTCACGTCTTAATTTAGTAATTTCTTTGTCTTTTTCTTTTGCCGTGCTAAGTACAAATTCAATTATATCTACATAAAAGTTTTTAGAATTATTTTTAATAATGTCTTCATTTTTGTTGTAGAATGATGTTATGCTTTCTGCCATTGATTGGCTAATGCTTTTGCCGTTAAAGTAATAATCGTCTAAAAGTATAGTGTTGTGTTCCCATTTTACTCCGGCTTTTGCGTATTCTTCCTCAGTAAATTTGTCGGATCCAAGAAAGAACGCCGAGCAGCTTTGCAGCATTGTTACGCCAATAACGGCAGTACATAATAATGATTTTAAAATTTTTTTCATGTTATTAGTTCAACTCCTAAAATTATTTTGTATTATGATTATAACATAGGTAAAACGGAAATGCACCACTTAAAAATAATTTTTTAAGTATTGTTTATTATTTAATAAATTATTCTTTATTGCTCGCAGGAGCATGCGTTGTGGCAATCTTTTGAATACTCGCCTACAATGGGGGTGGGGTCAATTCCTTTTTTTGTGTAATAATCGGCGAGTGCTGCTTTAATAGCTTGCTCGGCCAATACCGAGCAGTGTATTTTAACCGGCGGAAGCCCGTCAAGAGCTTCTAAAACTGCTTTGTTTGTAACTTTAAGGGCGTCTTCTATTGATTTGCCTTTTATAAGTTCAGTTGCCATGGAGCTTGTGGCAATTGCTGCACCACAGCCAAAAGTTTTAAATTTAACGTCCGTTATAATTCCGCCGTCTATTTTAAGATACATTTTCATAATGTCCCCGCATTTTGGGTTGCCTACTTCGCCGATTCCGTCGGCGTTTTCGATTTCCCCAACATTTCTGGGATTAGAAAAATGATCCATTACTTTTTCGCTGTACATAATATTCCTCCTTAATTTTAATTTTTTTTAATTATTTTTTCCCAAAGCGGAGACATACTGCGCAGTCTTTCCACGATTTTTTTAACTTGGTCTATAACGTAATCAATTTCCTCGTCTGTGTTTTCTTCACTAAGGGATAATCTTAAAGATCCGTGCGCAATTTCATGGGGAAGACCGATTGCCAAAAGCACGTGGCTTGGGTCCAAAGATCCCGAAGTACACGCAGAGCCTGAAGAAGCGCAAATTCCTGCCATATCTAAAAACAGTAAAAGCGATTCGCCTTCAATACCTTCAAAACTTATATTTACATTTCCCGGTAGCCTTTTAATAGGGTCTCCGTTTAATCTGGAATGAGAAATTTTTAAAAGTTCATGTATGAGCTTATCTCTTTTCTTGGCAAGTTCGACGGATTTACTTTCTATGTCCGTACATGCAAATTCAATAGCTTTTCCAAGCCCAACAATTCCCGCCGTGTTTTCTGTTCCTGCTCTTTTTTTGGATTCCTGTGCTCCGCCGTGCATAAAGTTTGCAATTTTAATTCCTTTTTTAATAAATAATGCACCGGTTCCTTTTGGCCCGCTGAATTTATGTGCGGAAAGTGAAAGAAGGTCTATATTTTGATCTTTAATATTAATCGGTATGTGCCCAACGGCTTGTACGGCATCTGTGTGAAAAACAACATGCTTTTCATGGCAAATTTTCCCGATTTCTTTCACCGGTTGAACGGTTCCGATTTCATTGTTGGCATACATTATTGAAACCAAACACGTTTTATCCGTAATGGCATTCTTAACATCTTCGGGATTTACAAGCCCATTTTTGTCCACATTTAAGTATGTTACTTCAAAGCCGTGCTTTTCTAAAAACTCGGTTGTATGAAGCACCGCATGATGTTCTATTTTAGATGTTATTATATGATTTTTTCCGTTTTTAAGTCCTTCCAATGCTACGCCTTTAATGGCCCAGTTATCGGATTCTGTTCCGCAAGATGTAAAGAATATTTCGCTTTTTTCGGCGCCCAAAGCATTTGCCACTTGACCCCTTGCTGTTTCCACTTTTTCTCGTGCGTCTTTCCCTGTTTTGTAAATAGTGGAGGGGTTCCCGAAATTATCCTTAAACATCGGCAGCATTTCTTTTAAAACTTCCGCTTTTACGGGTGTTGTTGCGGCATTGTCCATATAAATAGTTTGTTTCATAGTTAATATATCACCTGCTTTTTAAAAATTAATTTTATTTTCAATGTAACTTTTTAAGTCTTCAATTTTTATTCGCTCTTGTTTCATTGTGTCACGGTCACGAATTGTTACGCAGCCATCGGTTTCGCTGTCAAAATCATAAGTTATGCAAAGGGGAGTGCCGATTTCGTCTTGTCTGCGGTAACGTTTACCGATTGATCCGGAATCATCATAATCAACCATAAAGTGTTTTGATAATTCTTCTTTAATTTTTTCTGCTTTTTCGCCCAATTTTTTAGAAAGCGGCAAAATACACGCTTTAAACGGAGCCAAAGCGGGGTGTAGTTTTAAAACTATGCGTGAGTCTTTTTCGTCGATTTTTTCTTCGGTATAAGCGTTGCACAAAAATGCAAGAGCGACTCTGTCTGCGCCCAAAGAAGGTTCAATTACATACGGAATGTACCTTTCGTTTGTTTCTTGGTCGAAATATTCCAGGTTTTTGCCCGAAAATTCTTGATGTTTACCAAGGTCAAAGTTAGTTCTGTCTGCGATTCCCCAAAGTTCTCCCCAGCCGAACGGGAATTCGTATTCAATGTCGGAAGTTGCTGTGGAATAGTGCGAAAGTTCCTCTTTGGAATGGTCACGCAGACGGATATTTTCCGGATTTATTCCCAAATTTAAAAGCCAGTTTTTGCAAAAATCTTTCCAGTAATTAAACCACTTTATATCTGTTCCGGGTTTGCAGAAAAATTCCAGCTCCATTTGCTCAAATTCGCGGGTTCTAAACGTAAAATTTCCCGGAGTGATTTCGTTTCTGAATGATTTTCCTATTTGGCCGATTCCAAAGGGGATTTTTTTTCTTGAAGAGCGCTGAACGTTTGCAAAGTTTACAAAAATTCCTTGTGCGGTTTCCGGGCGAAGGTAAATTTCGTTTTTGCTTTCTTCGGTAACGCCCTGAAATGTTTTAAACATAAGGTTAAATTTGCGAATGCCGGTAAAGTTAGAGCTTTCGCAATTTGGGCAGACAATATTTTTTTCTTTTATCTTGTTTTCCATTTCTTCAAAGGTCATTGCGTTGGCATCAATTCCGTTATCTTCCAAAAGTTTATCCGCACGGTATCTTGTTTTGCATTCTTTGCAGTCCATTAAAGGGTCAGAAAATCCGCCCACATGCCCCGAAGCTTCCCATACCCTTGGGTTCATAAGAATTGCAGAGTCCAATCCTACGTTATATTTACATTCTTGAATGAATTTTTTAATCCACAGTTTTTTTATGTTATTTTTAAATTCCACGCCAAGGGGGCCGTAATCCCATGTGTTTGAAAGTCCACCATAAATATCTGACCCCGGAAAAATAAATCCTCTGTTTTTGCAAAGATTTACTATTTTTTCCATGCTTTTCATTAAGTATCTAACCCTTTCTATCTTTATATATAAAAAGCCGAAAATCAGCTGATTTTAACCGCATGCTGATTTTCTGAATTTAAGTTTATACCTAGGACATTATCAAACACAGGATTTGAATCCGGTATAAACCTTCCGTATTTAATTATAATATTATTGAAATTTTGAAGCAACTTTAATTTACTTGTTATTTCTTCGGCATAGTATCCTGTGTAAATAACAAAATCATCACTACAATTATTTTTCCTAAAATATGAAACAAGATTTAAAACTTCTTCAAATTGAAGCATAGGCTCAAGCCCACCAACAACAACCGCGCTGGTTAGAGGATTTTTTATATATCTTTGGAAAATATCCGGAATAAACACTCTTTTATCCGGGAGTTTGGCAATTTTTGAATTTTGGCAAATGCTAAAATCCAGACCTTTTTCTTTAAGGCATTTAAAATCACATTTAACCGTAGCAATGAACATTGAAGCTTTTTTATAATCCTGAAAATTTTCGTCCACAATTTCTTTTACATTCATATAAAGTGGAGGATTAATGCTCATTTAAATCAAACCACTTTCTTTGCTCGAATTCGCATTTTCTTTCTTTGCTGTATGCCGAAACGGGAACTAAAAATCCAACTATTCTGGAGTATGTATCCATTGGAGCTTCGCCACATTTTGGGCAACTTTTAGAAAAGAAAGCATGTTCGCTTGGGCAAACGGATATTTTGCAGTTATAAGCAAAGTATATAACGCCCGATTTCGCAATATAGTTAAGAAGTTCCCAGGCTTGTTCTTCGTTGGCAAATTTTCCGGCAAGGTTTATGTGCGAAATTTGTCCGCCACCGCATTCTTTATCTAAAAGAGCGCCAAGTTTGATTTTTTCGTTGAGTGTGCATTTTTCCATAAGTGGGATCCACTGGTTTGAATATATAAAATATTCGTCTTTATCGGGATATAAAATAGCATCTTTTTGGCTAAGAACCACATTAGCACGTTCTGCCGGGATTGCTTCCACATTAATGCTGTAATCAAATTTGTAAGAATCTTTCTTTTCGTTTATAGCATTTAAAATTTGCTTGGCAAATTCCAAACCTTCTTCTGAATAAGATTTGTTTTCAAAAGAGTCTGTGTCGATTAATCCAAATTCACAAATCGCTTCATACATAGCGGTAATGCCGATTGTATTATATTGCTTTTCTATTTCGATTAGTCCATAAGAATAATTTGGCAGTAGGCCTTTTTTAATGTTTTGTTTAATAATATCTCTTACAACGTCAAGCACTTTAACGCAAATATCAATTCTTCTGTTTAGAATTTTTAAGAATTTTTCTTTGTTTTTATTAGATTCAAGCGCTATCCTGCGTAAATTTATGGTGTTAACTTGAATGCTGCCAATGGAAAGTGAAGTTCCGCCGACCGAATTTATAAATGCATCTAGTTTAGAAGTATTGGAAATAAGTCTGCAGCAGTTAGAAAGGCTTGTTACATCGTTGCCCACGTAAAAATTGCTGTCGTACCACTGCATATTGTGTTTGTTGCACCAACGCGCAAATTCTTCGTCCACAAATTTTCCGTTTTGGTAAAGCAAGGAATATGTAAGAACCGGGAAAGTCATCATTGTTTCTTTTCTGGTTTCGGAAACAACTTCCATAAACACTTTTTGATGCTCAATAATTCCTTCAATATGGTCGATTACATAGTCTCCGTTAGGGAACTGGCGTCCGCCAAAAAGCTCAACCAAATAATTTCTGTCCATAACGCTTATATTGGAAAAAGCGCATTCGGTTACCCTTAAATATGGTTGATTTAAATCGTAAATAAATTTTTGGAAGCATTGTTTACGGTAATATTCCGGATCGTTTAAGTAGAAATTGTTTTGAACATCGGTGTACCAAAAATAGTATGAGTAAAGCAGATAACTTGGAAGTCCCACCGCCCCGCTGCTGCGGTTTGATGCCCAACTTATAAATTCCAAAACATGGTCGTTAAAAGTTGTAAGGTGTTTTGGCGCACCCGTTTTAAATTTATTTATAAAGAATAAACCTTTTTCCACAAGTTTATCTAAGTCATAAGCATAGCAGTAAGGTGTAAAGGAAGCTGTTGCGGAATTATGCAGATAATATTCTCCGTTCCAGTCGCCTTCCAGCCATTCTTGTGCGGTTTCTAGGCCGTATTTTTTAGTAAGTTCCATAAATACTTTATTATAAGAAAGGAGCTTGGTGTGGGGTTTTACCATGTCAGCCAGCAAGGTTCTAACATCATGGGTGGTGCTGTTGGCGTTTGCATCAATAGTTGTTTCCGCCACAGTTTGTGACTGTATGAAATTATCAATAAAGTCAGTAAAATTAAGGTTTGAATTTGAAAACCCATTTATCATTTCAAATTTAGGATTGTACTTTTCTTTAAGTCTTTCAAGATAGTCCGTAAAAGGTTTAAAAAAGTCCAGTTTAATCTCCATTTGTTAATCCTCCTGTTAGTTTTCTTGCTTTAAGTGGGTTGTAACTTTGCTGATTGTTTACCCAGCTGTTTGCTTCTACAAAGTTTAGAAATTTTTCTTTTGAATTGTCATTTGTTTTTTCAACTATTTTAAGCATTGGTAGAGTCTTAATATTCATAGAAATGAGTTTTTCTATATTATTATTTTCTTTGAAAACTATGTTTTTTTCTTTTAATTTTTTTTTAAGTATTTCGCATTTTGGGCAGCCGTTGCTGTAAAGAATAATTTTAATTTCTGACATAGTCTTTCTCCTTTTAATATTTAAATTCTTTTATTTTAATGCACCTGTTTTTTCTTTATTGGTTATTTAATTGAAATGTAAAGGTAACAATGAGCTTTACCATCTTTGCAGTACTCGGCAGGTACAGTGCTTTCATAGTCTGTTTTATACGCTCGGTTTAAAGTGCCTTCTTTTTGATCTTTCCAAACCATTTTCCAAGCGTTTTTAGTGCTTGTAAGCATATTTTTATCGGCGGATTCATACTTTTTATATTTTCCTTTTTTTACTTCTTTTTCTAATTTTTCAAAAAAACTTGAATCCACACCTAAAATGCTTAGATCGTAATTACCATTTTCATCGGATTCGTAATTGCTGTATTTAGAAATGGGGGAAATACCTTTTTGAAAGTTATTTTCGCTGTCAAAAACAATTGGCAGTTTTCCTTTGCTTACGTCTTGCCATAATTGCTCTATTTTTCTAATTCCTTCCGGGGTGTTGTTTGCCCTTATTTTAACTTCTTTTAGTGTATAGGCCATGCTTTCCTCCAAAATCTAAACTTTTTTGCTCAAATATGCAGCTTTTTCCCGATGATTTTTATTTAATTAATATGATATGTTTATTCATACCAAAAACACCATATGTAGTGTCCAGAGAATATTATATTCCCTATTTATGGTGATGTCAATGGATAATTATATTTTTTTTTATTTAAATTTTGGATAAATTTGACCAATAAAAATTAAATGTTTTAAAAATATAAATGTTAAAATTTATAAATATTATTAATTAAATACAAAAACTAAATTTTGTAGATAAAAAATGGATTTGTCTTTACACTGCGCCTTGGCTTACAATTATTGTAACTTCTGTTCCGTAATCCACAGT
Organism: Clostridia bacterium; assembly: GCA_017406805.1. Taxonomy (GTDB): domain Bacteria; phylum Bacillota; class Clostridia; order Oscillospirales; family Acutalibacteraceae; genus UMGS1491. The sequence continues at coordinate 8,197 of JAFQXU010000037.1, forward strand.
GTCTCCGGCTTTGTGACTTTTATACCCAATCACAGTTCCTTCCGGGTAATCTTTGCTGAAATCGGAGGCTTGAACAGGTATAAGTTTTGCAGCTGTTATAAGGTGGGAAGCTTCGGATAAAGTTTTGCCTGTAACTTCAGGTAAAGTCCTTTTTTTGGAGCCTTTGCTTACGTTTACGGCAATTGTGGAACCTTTTTCCATTTCTTGACCATATTCCGGAGTTTGAGATGTTATGCAGCCTTCTTTTATGTTGTCGTTGAATTCTTCGTTTAAAAGTGCGATTTTGTAGTCGGCAATGGAGCTGTCGTTTTGTATGTTTTTAAAGATTTTACCTACTAAATTTGGAACTTTAATTTTGCTTGGTGTGCTAATGGGAGTTTCGGTATCAGTTTGTTCCAAAGGTAGGTCATCTGTGTTTGAAATTTGTTCTGAGGATTCACTTTGTGAGCTATTATTTGAAGTGTTGGAAGTGTTTCTTAGCCAGAACCAATACATTGCTAGTGCTGCGCATAAAATTATTAATGCAGATGTGCAAGAAATTATCGCCCAAGCAGTGCCGGAGCTACGTTTGTTTTTATTTTCAGAGTTAATTTCAAATTCTTCCACACTTTCTATATTTTTAACCTGAAGCACGGGTGAATTGGCGAGCTCAACTCTTAGCGTTTCAAAGGATAATGTTCTGTTATTTGGATATACTCTAAGGGCGTTAGCTAGCGCGGTTACAACATTTTCCGGCAAGGAAGAAAGAATATCCTGTGGCATGAGCAACTTGTCATTTTTTTCTCTTTTTGGTGCGGGTTCGGGATATTCACCAGTAAGAGCAAGGAAAAGCGATGCCGCAAAGCCATAAACGTCTGTAGCTTCACTTGCATCAAAGTTATCTTTGTATTGCTCTATTGCAGCGCATCCGTCATAGAGTTCTTTGCCTAAAATTGATTTATTGTTTCTTAAGTTTTCGGTTGCAAATCCCACTAAGCGTAATTTGTGTTCCGGAGTTACTATCATATTTTCAGGGGATATGCCCAGGTGCTTTATTCCTGCTTTTTCCATTATGCTTATAGAAGACAAAAGAGGCATAAACAGAATTTTTGCGCCGTCCCAATGTAAAGAGCCTCCAAAATTGCTTAAATACTTATCTAAAGTTTCACCCTCTATCCACTCGGATATAATATATGCTGTCCCGTTTTCTTCAAATATATCGTAAATAGATGTTATCATCGGTAAATTTCTTAGTCTAGCAACAGCTCTAAAATATTTTAAGAAGTCCATCAAAAATTTATTAAAAAACCTTTTGTAGTCTGATTTTGGCTCAACTTTTATAAAGTCGTCGCTTCTTGTGCATAAATTTGTGGGGTAAAATTCTTTTATATAAACTTTGGCGTTTTTAGTTTTATCGTATCCTGTATATTCCAAAGACTCCCCATTTTTTTTGATGCTTTTTCCGATAATGTATCTCTGCGCAAGAATTGTTTTTTGCGGCAAAAACGGAAAATCTTGAGCGTTGTTAATCAGATAACCGCAAAAAGGGCACTCACTGCAGGTTTCTTCAAATTCTTTAAAGCAGTTTAGGCATAAATTTTTCATTTTAATATCCTCCTTAAATAAATTTCCGAAGTTTGAATTTTTATTTGCAATTTTTTAGTTTTTATCTGTGCTTTTTAGTGTAATGGTTTCTATACTTTTTGTGTTTACCAGTTTTAAATTTGGGCTTATTTGAGCAATTATCTCTTTTTCTATGTTTTCATTTGAGCCTTGAACTAGTAAAACAAACGCTTTTTTTGGTAAGTAATGATTTTTCTTTTTTAAAAACCTTTTTTCATTATAATATCTTTGCATACGGTCTATTATAGCCTTGAGTGGGGAAGGCAGCGAACGATTGTAAACCGGAGAAGCAATAACTAGTATGTTTGCAGATTTTATAAATTCATTAAAATCGTCCAAATCGTTAAAAATGCAACCGGCTTCTTTGGCGCAGTGGCAGCAATCAATGCACGGGCGAGCAGATTTTTTGTATGCATCTATAATGTTTATTTTATCATAAAAAATAGTTTTTAAAAAGTTATTTAATAATTTATTTGTGTTTCCGTTTTTATGTGGGGAACCGTAAAGTACAAGAACATTGTTTTTCATTTTTAGTTTTCCTGCACGATTTCTTTTTTTGTTTGATCTCTGTTTAAATAAATATTTTGCAAAATCCCTACGGCCAAGTAAAGGCACGCCGCAGAAGAACCCCCAACACTGAAAAACGGTAAAGTAACGCCCATAACCGGCAGTAAACTTAAGCACATTCCCAAATTAAAAATGGTCTGCGAAGCAATAAGTCCAATAAATCCAAAGCACGTGAGCGAGCTTGTTAATTCGTTTGATTTTCTGGCTATATATCCAACCCTTAAAATAAGTAAAACCAGAAGAAGAATTATCAAAGCGCAACCGACAAATCCAAGCTCTTCTCCTGCCACGGAAAATATAAAGTCGCTTTCTTGTATTGGTACAACATTTTTTGCAACCCTTGGCCCTTTGAATAATCCGTATCCCAAAAGTCCTCCGGAACCTATTGAAAGTTTTCCTTGAATTTGCTGGTAACCCATATTGAGTGGGTCGCCTTCTGGATTAAGCTGAGTTAAAATTCTTTGCTTTTGATAATCCGCTAGCACAAATTTCCATGCAATCGGCATTAGCAGTGCGCCCAGAATTATAAGTATTACAAAATATCTAAGTGGAAGCCCGGCCATAAAAGACATTGTTAAAGCAATGCACAAAAATATTATTGCGGCACCGTCATCGCCCTGCATATGAGTAAGTAGCGCCGGAACGAACGCGTGCAGAGCCAAAAGCATTACACTTTTAAAGTTTTTTATGTTATTAGATTTTTTTATCTTAGAAAGGTGTCTGGCAAAAGTTATTATAAATCCGATTTTTACAAGTTCGGAAGGCTGAAAAGTTATTCCTCCGGGGAGTTTTATCCAAGCTCTTGCGTTTACCCCCGAAGCGCCTTCTATCGTAACCCCCATAAATAGAGTGTAGATTATTAATGTAATGCAAAAAAGCCCAATCCATTTGGAATTTTTAGAAATAAATTTATAATCTAAAATTTGCAAAAACAGTGCACCTATTAATCCGATGGTTATAGAAAAAAATTGGACGTTAAAGTAATTAAAACCTTCTCTTGAAATGCTTGAAACCAGCAAGAGGCCATAAACAGCAATAAATATTATTATGCTCCAAAGGAATTTATCGCTATATTTTAATGAATTCCAGATAGATTTAAAAATATTCATTTTGGCACCTCACTTTGCTAAGTTTTAATTTAAGTTGTAGTGTTTGTTTATGAAAAATGTTAAGAAAAATATTACAGAAGAAATCAGTACTATGGTTGCACCGGCGGAAGTACCGATATAGTAGGAGCATATAAGGCCGGTTATTCCGGAAAACAGAGAAATCAAAACGGAAACCAGATGATAAGATTTCATATTTTTAACAATATTTTTGGCAGAAGCTGCCGGTAAAACCAAAAGGGAATTTATAATTAGTATTCCAATCCATTTTAATGATATGGTTACAATTAAAGCGATTAATAAAGTAAATATATTTTTATAAAATTTTACGTTTATTTGTTTGCTTTTTGCCATATCTGAGTTTAAACTTGCTATCATTAATTTGTTAAATGATATAGACCACACTAAAATTACTATAAGTAAAACCATTGCAAGGTATGAAATTTCTTTTGGGGTAATGGAAAGAATATCGCCGATTAAATACCCCGAATATTTTGCAAAACCGCC
>JAFQXU010000038.1 GCA_017406805.1 Clostridia bacterium
ACTTGCTATCATTAATTTGTTAAATGATATAGACCACACTAAAATGACTATAAGTAAAACCATTGCAAGGTATGAAATTTCTTTTGGGGTAATGGAAAGAATATCGCCGATTAAATACCCCGAATATTTTGCAAAACCGCCATGTGCGGAAAGAATTACCACTCCAAGCGCAATTCCCATAGAAGAAAATACGCCGATTATGGTGTCTGACGAAGAAATTTTTGATTCGATAATGCTTGAAATCCCCAGTGAAAATAATATTGCAAATCCCAGCATGGAAATTGCAATGTTATCCACGCCAAGCATTACGCCGATTGCAATTCCCGTTAGTGCGCAGTGACCCATTGCGTCGGAGAAAAAAGACATTTTGTTGTTTACTATCATTGTTCCCACCAAGCCAAATAAAGGCGCTATAAGAATTATTGCCAAAAATGCGTTTTTCATAAAGGTGAATTCAATCCAAGAAAAAGGGAACAAAATTTCAAGCATGTTATAAATTATCGCCATACGGATTCACCTCTGTCTGTATCCAAGCCAAAAACTTTGCGCACTTTGCTGCTTTTTGCAAGGTCTTTTGCGCTTCCTATTTCAGATATCGTGTGGCTCATAAGTGCGTAAGATGTGGCATATTTTGTCACATGCCCAAGATCGTGCGAAACAAGCACAACGGGCATATGAAAATCTTGACGCATAGCGGTTATAATGCTGTAAAATTTGCTTATACCTTTTCTGTCTACGGCGGAAACAGGTTCGTCAAGGAGAAGAATATCGGGCATTGGCTCTAAAGCAAAAGCTAGAAGCACTCTTTGCAATTCCCCGCCGGACAATCTGCCTATGGGTTTGTTTATTTGGTTTTGGGCGCCAACTTTTTCTAAAATTTCACGGGCTTTCTTTTTTCTTTTGTTGCTGTGATGTAACCAGACAGGTAGGGAGGAGGAATTTGCGCAAAATAGGTCAAGCACTGTAATTGGTGTGTTTCTGTCAAAACTTAGGCGCTGAGGAACGTATCCTATTTTTGGGTTTGATATTTTTTCGCCTTTTGAGTTAAAAAAATCAATTTCTCCATAGTAGTTAACACTACCCAATATAGCTTTGAGCAGTGTTGTTTTTCCGGCGCCGTTTTTCCCGATTAAAGCCAGCGTTTCGCCGTGCTTTATGTCTAGATTTATATTATCAATAATGGTTTGTGCGCCTTTTTTTACTTTTAAATTTTTGATTTTAACGCTACAATGGCATATATCATTCATTTTTTGCTGTCCTTTGTTTTAATTTAGTGCTGATTTAAGTGTTTTTGCGTTTTCTTTCATTATGTTTATATATGAATCTTTTGAATTTTCTCCGGTAACTGCGGGGTCTAGGGTGTAAATTTTTACTCCTGTTTCTTTTGCGATTATATCCGCACTTGAGCTTGAGTATTGCGGCTCTGTAAATATGGATTTTATATTTTTTTCTTTTATGGTGTTAATTACGGCAGAAATTTGTTTGGCAGAAGGTTCGTTTTCGGGTTCGTCGTTTATTGTGCCTGCGATGTTTAGCCCGAAATCTTTGGCGAAGTAAGAAAACGCTTTGTGGAATGTTATTATGTCTTTGCCTTTTAATTCGTTTAAGTCTGCACTCAGCTGATTTTTTAATTCGTTTAATTTAAAAATATATTTTTCGCAGTTTTCTTTGTATGTTTTTTCGTGAGTGGGGTCCACGATAATTAGTCCGTTGGTAACGTTTTGCACTTGTTTTATGTAGTTTTCCACCGACAGCCATATATGTGGGTTGCTTTCATGGTGGTGGTGATGATGTTCGCCGTCGCCGTGGTTGTGGGTGCACTCAGTTTCTTCTTCAATTAAATTTATTCCAATGCTAGAGTCTATAATTTTAACTTTTGGGATTTCATATACTACTTTATTTAAAAAATTTTCCATTCCGGCACCGTTTATTATAAAAGCAGTGGATTTTTCTATGTTTTTTAAATCTTCGGACTGAATTTGAAAGTTATGTAAACACCCGTTTTGATTTTCAGACATGTTTATAACTTCTACACCCTCGATGTTTTCTGTAAGGTTTAAAGTAATAATATTAACCGGGTAGCAAGAAGTAACAAATTTAATTTTGTTGTTTCCGGACCTTCTGCAGCCGGTTAATAAGGCGCCGTAAAAGATGATTAAAAATAAGGCAATAGATTTGATAAGATGTTTTTTCACTTTAATAACCTCACAGTAAAATATTTTTTAAACATGCCAGACTATTATACAATAAAACAAAAATTATTTGAAGTGTTTTAAACGGTAATTTTGTTTTTAATTTTTTTAAATTTGCCTATGCTTATGCCTTTGATCTTCATAATTTCTTCTTTAGACTTAAATCCGCCATTTGTTTTTCTGTAACTGATAATTTTAGTTGCTGTTTTTTCACCGATGCCGTTTATATTTTCCATTATTTCTTTTTTGCTTGCCGTGTTTAAATTTATGGTGCGTTTGGTTTTAGATTTTTTCTGGTTTTGGGTACTTATTTTTTTATTTTCTAAAGAAAAATCAACACCTTGGATTTCTTTTTTAAAAAATGCATTATAAGCTACAACGCCCGCAATCATTAAAACGGCTAAAGAAATAAGCGTTTTAATTATTATCTTTTCACGGGCGATATAGCCGGAATTATCATCAAAAATATTACTGTTTTCCACTGAAATTACCTCAAAAAAATTATACTATTATAATAACATATTTTTGCCATATAATCAATTGTTTGACGTTGTGGGGGAGAAAGTTTTTAAATTTAAAAATAAAAAAGCCGGAATTTTATTCCGGCAAATGGTTCGGTTATTATTTACCCAAAAATGATTGCGTTATGGTTGAAATGTGTACGATATTATTATTATCAATAAGAATTGCCGCACCGCTATGTGGATGGCTGCCTTCTACATCAGGGTAGTGGTTTATTAGAAAGTTAGGGCTCGATAGTAAAGTTATAAATTCGTAATTATCACCTAGTTTAACCACATCTACCCCATGTTGGCCCGCTGCTATGCCATGGTCGTGTCCTCGAACAATTCTGGTTAGGTTGTTTTTTTCTAAAAATTCTTTTAATTTAGTTGGCAATAAATTAAATCTACCATTTACCATGAAATGTGCAGTACTTAATTTAGGATTGGTCGTACAATCATTATCAAAAATATCAAGAATTTTAGTATTACGGGGTATTTCTTTTATGCAGTTTAAAGTTGTAAGTTGTTGTGTATAATTATCATATTGCCAAGGAATTCCACCATGTGCGCAAAGAGTATCACCTTTAGGTGTTTTAACAATAGCCGCAATGGGTAATTTTTGGAATGTGTTCTGAAGCATGTTACAAACGTTTTTGCCGGGGTATTTATTTTGGCATTCTGTTTGAAGGGTGCTTTTATAGTCACCATAGTCAATATTTCCCATCATGCGTTCATGATTTCCGCAAAGTAAATGCACTCTATCGGGAAATTCAATTTTCAACTGAAAAAGTAAAGCTAAAATTTCAATGCTGTTTGGGCCTCTGTCTATGTAATCTCCAAGAAATACAATGGATGTATTTGAAGGTGAGTTTATAAATTCATCACAATAGAATTTGGCTGCTTCAAAATCGCCGTGAAGATCGCCCACTATTATTGCAGGGCCGTTAATTTCCGGTACATTTTGTTCTTTGTCAAGAATATTATTGACTTGTTCACATCTGTTTTTTAAGTCGTTAAACGAAATTTTAGGCTTTTTAAGGTATGCCCAAATTGTTGCCCCTACTGCAGTTATACCCACTGCTCCAATTGCAGCGTATTTACCATAATCTTTTAGTTTGTCAACGAATATGGAATTATTATTTTCGTCATTCTTAGTGTTGGTATGGTTATCCGCATAGACTGTCGGCAGTATACTTGCTTGTAAAGACATTATTATACTTAATATTAAAGATATGGTTTTTTTATTCATAATTTCAAATCCTTTGTTCTTTTATTTTTAATTTTATCACAATATTTCCCAAATGTCAATAAAATGTTTTTTAAATTTATAAATATAAAAAACCATCACTGTGGATGGTTTTTTAATTATTAAATCAGTATGCAAATAAGGCCGTTGCAACCTTCGTTTATTATGCGCTCGATGGTTTCTTTTATTTTGTTTCTGGCGTCGCTGGGCATACGGTAAAGCTTGTTGTGTAGTCCTTCGTTTACAAGTTCATGAAGTGATTTTCCAAAAATGTTTGATTCCCATATTTTAGAGGGGTTTTCTTCAAATTCCCTGAGTAAATACATAACCAATTCTTCGGATTGTTGCTCTGAGCCGACAATTGGTGTGACCTCAGTGGTTATATTTGTTTTTAACATGTGCACCGATGGGGCAGAAGCCTTTAGTCTGATGCCGTATTTTCCGTTTTGCTTGATAATTTCCGGTTCGGCTAGGCTTAGTTCTTCCATAGTCGGCATTACAATTCCGTATCCCGATTCGTTAACGTCTTCGTAGGCCGCAGCAATTTTGCTGTATTTTTCTTTTAATTTTGCAAGGTCCATCATTGAATCCATTAAATCGCTTTCGCTTTTTATTTCTATTCCCGTTTTTTCGCCCATAATTTTGAAAAATAAATCCGGCAGCAAAGAAATTTTTACTCTTGCGCTTCCTTTTCCAAGGTCTATGTTTAAAATATCGGAAAACTTAATATATTCGCAGTTTTTTAAATTTTCCATCAAACTTTGCACTTGGCTTATTTTCTCTATGTTTTTTGCTGCGTTGTGAATGCATGTGTAAACAGAGCTTCTTAACCAGTGGCCTTTTTCAAGGGAATTTATCCAGCTTGGCATATCGATTTTTATTTCTTTCACCGGAAATTCAAACAAAATTTCTGCCAAAATGCGTTTTATTTCGTTTTCGTCCATGTTGTTGCAGTCCACAGGTATAACGGGTACGCCATATTTTTTAGAAAGCTCATTTGAGAGGTTTTTAGTATCATCAGCATATGGCCTGGTGCTGTTTAAAAGCACAATAAAAGGTTTGTTTATTTCTTTTAATTCGTTAATAACTCTTTCTTCGGCTTCTGCGTATTCTGCTCGTTCTATATCGCTGATGCTTCCGTCGGTAGTAATTACAATCCCGATGGTGGAATGGTCTGTTATAACTTTTTTTGTGCCGATTTCTGCTGCCATATTAAATGGTATTTCTTCTTCAAACCAGGGTGTCATGACCATTCTGGGGTTGTCGTTTTCAATGTAGCCTAAAGCGCTTGGCACAATGTATCCCACGCAGTCTATCATTCTGGCGTTAAAGCTTGCTGCGTTGTCAATATTTACCTGCACTGCATCTTCGGGAATAAATTTAGGCTCTGTGGTCATAATTGTTTTCCCGGCGGCAGATTGCGGCAACTCGTCGATTGCTCTTTCTTTTTGCCCGTCTTCTACTATGTTTGGTATTACCAAGGTGTCCATAAACTTTTTAATAAAAGTTGATTTTCCCGTTCGAACAGGTCCTACTACTCCTACGTATATATCACCGTTTGTTCTTTGCGATATATCTTTGTAAATATTACGTTCTTCCACTTTTGTTCCTCCAAAATCACAAGAATTATTTTTTAAATAAATATATTTTTATTTCATAGGGATTAATATCATGCCACTTTCTTTGGTAGTTTCTTCAGAAAGATTGTTTTCTTTTTGTATTAATTCCAATGATGTATAGTATTTTCGTGCTATATCCCATAAATTTTCACCTTTTTTGGCATAATATATTGTTAAAGAGGCGCTTGTTTCTTTATTTTTTGGTGGTGATTTTTCGGTTTGTGCCGAGGTTATCATGTTAATTTTTTTAGTGGTGTAAATAGCTCCACAAACGCAGAAGTTTATTTTTATGTCTACTGTGTTTTCATTTGGTATACTGTAGCCGATTGACATGGGCGTAATTTCAATTTCGGGCGATATGTCGGCAATTTTGTTTTTGAATTTATAAGAATAAGGAAGTTCCATTATTCTTTCTATATAAAACGGTGTATTTTCTTTATCAAGGGCTATTATGCATAAATTCATTTTAAGTGTAAAATTTGGGTTTTCTTCGTTGGGGTAAGTTTTTATTAAGCAGTTGTCGCTCCAAATGTCAATTATTTTAGAAATGCTTGTGCCGGATAATTTAACGGAGTCTTTGTGAGAAAAATCTTCTTTTATAATTTCGCTTAAACTATTTAGGTTTACAACTTTGCTTTCGGTTTCAATGTCAAAATCGGTTGAGTATAAATCTTCTGCAATTTCTAGTTTTTTATCGTCATAAGCCATAACGGTGGCGGAAATTTTTGTTTCTGTGGAGATCATATTTGGTTTTTGGCTGTCTGTTCTTTCAATTTGTTCCACATGGCTTATTACTTTTGCGTTTATAATATATTTTGAATTCTCGTTTGCACCCGGCACATCTATAATTTGGCTTATCGGAATATTGTAGTCAATGTTTTTGGTGGTTCCTTCGGTTGGGTCGCTTATATAAAGCAGTTTTAAATTTAAATTTCCTTTTATTACAATTTTATTCGGCATAACTTTGTAGTCGTTTATGGTGACCACTGCGCCGGAATGAATTAAAACTTCAGGTGAAGATTCGTTTTCGCCGAATTCCAAAGTTTCGTTTATGGAAAATTGCTGTTGACTAAGGCATACCAAATCGCTAAAATCAACAGACCTGATTTTTTGCTCCAAGTCTTTTCCGCTTACAGATTCTGTGATTTCTGCAGGCTCTTTAACGTAAATTTTTGTGCATACCGAAAAAGCTCCGTGAATATCAACTTTTCTGGGGTTTACAGCCCTGCAATTTATATATTCCGGCTTTGTAAAGGTTAAAGCCACGGCATTTTCTGTGGTGTTTTTAATGTCAATGGAGCATGAAAACGGGGCGGAATTTTCGTAGCATCTAAGTTTTGTTTTTTCGGGGTCTGTGTAAATAATTTTAATTCCCGTGGTGCCCTCTATATTCAGCCTGTCTCCCGATATGTTTTTAGAGGATATATTCGGAGAAATTTTGCAGCTTAAAATTTTTTGAATGTCGGGGCAGTAGTCCGGAAGTGAAAAATCCAAATCAACCGGAACCTCTTGGCAACCCTCAAAACTAAGCGACCGCACAGAAATTTTTTGTTTGTTTACGTCATAATTCATTTTATACCTCTCCTTGTTTTAAGTAGTATTAATTTGTATTCTAAAAGTTTTTTATTTATTACAATATTTATTTAATTTTGAGGGAATTGCTTTCCCTGAGAGTTTATTTTGTAGTTTTCTTTGTAAATGATTTGTGATATCGGTACAATTTCGTAGCCTTCGGATTTAATCATGTCTATAATTTTTGGCAAAGCTTCGGGAGTGTTTTTTGCTCCGTTGTGCATTAGTATTATGGATCCGGGTTTAATTTTACTTTTAATGCGTTTAACCATGTCATCGGCGGACGGATTTTTCCAGTCTAAGCTGTCAACGTCCCACTGAATGCAGTGCATACCAAGTTCATTTGTGCTTTCCACAACGCAGTTGTTGTAATCCCCGTAAGGCGGCCTGAATAAAATCGGTCTTGGCGCTCCGGCAGATTCTATTTTTTTGTTGCAGTCTTCAATTTGCGCCTTAATTTTTTCTTTTTCCATTTTTGGAAGGTGCGGGTGAGTGTCAGAGTGATTTCCTACGTCGTGCCCGGCATTTGCAATTGCTTTCACTGATTCCGGATATTTTTCTGCCCAAAATCCCACTAAAAAAAATGTGCTTTTAACGCCTTTTTCTGCCAAAATATCAAGCAGAGTTTGAGTTTGTTCGTTCCCCCAAGCGGCGTCAAAAGATATGCTTACCACTTTTTCTTTTTTATCCACACAGTATATGGGCAGTTTTCGCTCCTCAGCTGAAAAAATATTTCCGCCAAGGAGAGAAGAAACTCCAAAAAGCACGGCAGAAATCACACAACCCACGATAACCATTAATTTTTTTCTGTTTAAAATAAAAACTTTCATAAAAAAATCCCCCTTGCATAAATACATATGCAAAGAGAGATATATTTAGAATTATGAAAGCTATTTTTTAGCTTAATGTTAAAAATAATCACCATAGCTGTAGTCAGTGGTATCGTCGTTTGAAGAATGGGTTGTTTGTGAATCGGTTTGTTTGCTTAAATTTTGGAGTTCTGTTCCTTGATTGTCGTTAGAGGTGGATTTTTTGTCTTTCTTATGTTTATAAAGTACATATCCTACGCCTCCGCTAATTAACACTAATAGCAGAGCGGCACTGGCTATTGCTACTTGTTTAGCGGTAATTTTTCCGCCGGATACTTGGTCTAAAGCTTCTTCTGTGAGTTCGATTTTTTTAAGTTCTTTCATCTTAAAAACTCCTTTTTAATTAATTATTTTTGTAGTTATAACTTAACTACACTCTTATAATAACATAAATTTATCAAAATGTCAATATTTTTTTAAAAAATATTTTTCTATTTCTGAAATAATCATCGGGAAAACCGCCAAAGCCCAGACTATCAGCCACTGAAAATTGGATAAAGAAGAAACTTTAAAAAATGTTGTAAATATCGGCAAGGTAATTACGATTATTTGCAAGAACATGCAGAGTATCACCGAGCAAACCAGCTTAAAATTACTAAAAAATCCCGTTATAAATAAAGATTTCCTGCTCCGAACGTTAAATGTTTGAATAAGTTGGCTAAGCCCAAGGGTTACAAAAGACATAGTCCTGCCGATAACGGGGTTAAAGGGGTCAATGTCAAAAAATGCTCTGCCTATGCTAAAGGCAAGGAGCCCCACAGACGCAATAAAACAACCCTCAATTATAATGTTGTAGCCTAAGCCGTTTGAAAATAAGCTCTTTTTTGGGTCGGTTGGCGGACGTTTCATTATATTTTTGTCAATCGGGTCCATGCCCAAAGCCAAAGCTGGAAAGGCGTCTGTTACCAGGTTGATCCAGAGCAAATGTATTGCAAGGAGTGGGGTGGGGAGTCTAAGCAAAAAGCCAAGCAGAACAACTGCTGCTTCTCCTATATTTGTGGAAAGCAAAAAATGTATGGTTTTTTTAATGTTGTCGTACATGCCTCTGCCTTGCCGGATTGTTTCCACCACAGATGTAAAATTATCGTCCGCAAGTATTATATCGGAGGCGGATTTTGCGGCGTCTGTGCCTGATTTGCCCATTGCGCAGCCGATGTCTGCGGCTTTTAGTGCAGGCGCATCGTTTATACCGTCGCCCGTCATGGCAACTATTTCTCCGTTTGCTTGCAGTGCTTTTATTATTCTCACTTTGTGTTCGGGTGATATTCTTGCAAACACACGGCAGTTTTTTACTTCTTTTTTTAATTTTTCGTCGTTCATTTCGTTAATTTCTGTTCCTGTAATTACTTTTGATTCTGGCGAAGAAATTCCAAGTTGCGTGGCGATGGCACGGGCTGTGTTTTTATGGTCTCCTGTTATCATAATTGTGCGTATGCCGGCACTTTTACAAGTGCTTACAGCGTAGCCAGCTTCCGGGCGGGGTGGATCCATTATTCCGATTATTCCGCAAAAGACTAAATTTTTTTCTGCTTCTGTATTTTTGGGAATGTTTTTTTCGTTTTTAAAAGCAACCGCCAAAGTTCGCAGAGATTTGGAAGCCATATCGTTAATTTGAGAGTCTATTTTTTGAATTATTCTTTCGGTTAGAGGTTTAATTTTCCCTTTTTCTTCGTAGTAAGAGCATTTTTTTAAAATTACATCAGGTGCGCCTTTGGAGATGACTTTAATATTGTTTTCAGGTGTTTTATGAATTGTTGTCATCATTTTTCTTTTGGAGGCAAAAGGTATTTCACTTATTCTGGGGAATTCGATTTCCAAGCTTTTTTTGTGATTTCCTAACTTTTCTCCGGCTATTAAAAGTGCATTTTCGGTGGGTTCTCCTTGAGCGGAAATTTCCCCATGATTTCGGGTAGGCATGGAATTGTTGCAAAGCACTCCAAGCTTTAATATTTGTTTTGCAAAAGAACTGTTTAAATCTTCTTTATTAAAAACGCTTCGAATTTCCGTTACCAGCATTTTGTTCATGGTGAGAGTGCCTGTTTTGTCGGAGCATATAACCGTTGCATGCCCAAGTGTTTCCACAGCGGGTAATTTTCTTACGATTGTGTTGTTTTTTGCCATTTTCCTTACGCCGTTTGCCAGAACTATTGTAACGATGGCGGGCAACCCCTCCGGAATGGCTGCCACGGCTAAACTTATGGATATCATAAACATTTCCATCAAATTAACCTTTTGCATGGCACCCAAGAAAAAAACAATTATACTTATAATCATTATTATTATGCCGATGATTTTCCCGGTTTGAGACAGTTTTGCTTGCAGTGGTGTTTGGTTTGTTTTTCCGCTGTTTACAAATGCTTGCACTTTACCGGTTTCGGTTTTTAAACCCGTTTCAACGACCACGGCCAACGCATTGCCTCTGTCTATTATGCTTCCTGTGTAAAGCATATTTTTTCTGTCCGCAAGGGGAGTATTTGAATTGCAAATTTTTGATTCGTCTTTTTCTGTGGCAAAAGATTCTCCGGTTATGGCAGATTCTTCCACTGCCAGATTGGAAGATTTGATTATTCTTGCGTCTGCACAGACTATGTCGCCTGTGGAGAGACTGAGTATATCGCCGGGAACGACTTCTTGGGTGGAAATTTTTTTAATTTCTGAATTTCTTATTACTTTTGCCAGTGAAGTGGACAAATGTTTTAAAGAGTCAATCTCTTTTTCGGCTTTTGTTTCTTGCAGTATGCCGATGGCCGAATTTATTATAACTATGGAAAGTATTATAATTGTATCTATGTAGTCCGATTTTCCGCTTAAAAACGATGTAACAAACGAAACACCCGCGGCAGATATTAAAATTATTACCATGAAATCCGAAAATTGCGAAAGTAATTTTGCCCCAAAGCTTTTTCGCTTTTCTTCCGGGAGAGAGTTTTTGCCGAAGATTAATTGCCTTTTTTTGATTTCGTCGTCGCCTAGGCCTTTTTTTGGATCCGTGTTTAATTTTTCCAGAACTTTTTCGGTGCAAAGAGTGTGCCAGTCCATTTTATCCGCTCCTTAAATATTTAACATTTTAGTTTTTTAATATAAACCTTTTAAGTAAAATATATACTTAAAAATAAACATATATTACTTTTGGGTATTTAAAAAAATATTATTTTGTGTTATTATGTAAAAGTAAATAAATATGCAAGGAGGGTTTTTAATGAAACACGTTAAAACAATCAATAAGTCTGATTTAAAAAAGAGCGCAGTGGGCGGCGGTTGCGGAGAATGCCAAGCTTCATGCCAAACAGCATCTAAGGTGGATAACACCGTAAGCAACCAAAAATGCGAAAGATAGGAAAATATAATAATAAAAAATAGGTCTTTTGGCTTAGGTCAAAAGATTTAATTTTGTTTAAATAAAGTAAGAAAAGTAATTAAAGAGGTCAAAGATGATACATAAATTTAAGTTTGAAAATTATAATTTCGTGGTGGATACAAACAGTGGTGCCGTACACATGGTAGATGATATTTTTTATGATATGCTGGAGCATTTGGACGGCAATTTTTTTGATTATACAGAAAACTACATTATAAAAAAGCTAGAAAATAAATATTCAAAAGAGGAAATAAAAGAAACATACGGCGAGATTTTGGAACTAAAAAATAAAGGAAAGCTATTTTCACCGGATATTTACAAAGATTTGGCAACCCCGGAAAAACTTAGTTCACCTGTAAAAGCTGTTTGTTTAAATGTTGCGCATGATTGCAATATGGCGTGCAAATATTGTTTTGCAAGTAAAGGTGATTTTGGCTGCGGAAAAGAGCTTATGCCGCTTGAAACCGCAAAAAGAGCTGTGGATTTTGTAATTAAAAATTCAGGGAATATAAAAAATTTGGAAATGGATTTTTTTGGTGGGGAGCCTCTTTTGAATTGGCCTGTGGTTGTTGAAACGGTTAAATATGCTCGGAAGTTAGAAAAAATTCATAATAAAAGGTTTAGATTTACAATTACCACAAATGGCCTTTTGCTGGACGATGAAAAAATCAAATTTATAAACGAAGAAATGTACGATGTGGTGCTTTCGCTGGACGGCAGAAAAGAAATTAATGATAATTTCCGTGTAACAAGGGGCGGAATTGGCACATATGACGCTGTAGTTCCAAAGTTTAAAAAGCTTGTTGATTCGCGCGGAGATAAAAGTTACTATGTTCGCGGTACGTATACAAAAGAAAATTTGAATTTTTCAAAAGACGTTATGCACATTTATAATTTGGGGTTTAATGAGATTTCGATGGAGCCCGTTATGTGCGACGAAAAATTTGATTCCACATTAACCGAAAAAGATTTGGAATTAGTTTTAAAAGAGCATGAAATCCTTTTAAAAAAGTTAATCGAAATGAAAAAACAAGGCTCTAAAATTAACTTTTTTAATTTTAATGTAGACATAGAAAAAGGTCCATGCGTGATAAAAAGGCTTAAAGGTTGCGGCTGCGGGAACGATTATATAGCGGTTGTGCCAAACGGAGACATATATTCCTGCCATCAGCTGGTTGGGGAAAAAAGCTTTAAAATGGGCAATATTAATGACGGAACGTTTGATGAAAATGTGAAAAACAAATTTTTAAAAACAAGTATTTACCACAAGGAAAAATGTCGAAATTGCTGGGCAAGATTTTATTGCTGTGGTGGATGTGCGGCAAAAAATTATACACATCTTGGTGATATAATGAAACCTTTTGATGTTGCTTGTCGCATGCAGAAGAAAAAAATAGAATGCGCCATAATTTTGTATGCATTAACCTAAAAAAACGGTGCAAAAAATTTGTAAAATAACGATTTATATTTTTGTTTTATATTATTTTTGAAAAAAACACATTTTATAATACTATTTATACATATTTATCATTTTTTTGTATTGTTGATTTTATAATTTCCTTATATTATAATTGGCTTGCAATAAAATTTAATATACGTTTATACAAGTTAATTTTAAAAAAGAAGTCGAAAGTAGGAGATTATATTATGATAGAATTTCAAAAATCAGATATAGCAATTTTTGCATCAGTTACGGCACTTGCTATATCAATTTTGGCGCTGGTAATAAGTTTGTCGCCTCCTAAACAAATAAAAAGTGATATTTCCGGTGAAATAAATACTTCCACATTGCAGAAAGTTCCAGTGCCTGCGCCGGTGCCTCCTGCGGTACCTACTGCCCTGTTAAATCAACCATCAGGTAAAAGATCGGCGCAGCAGAATTTAAGTTTGGACGAAATAACAAATCCTCCGAAATTAGAACATAATAAAACTAAAGTTTTAGAAAAGAAAGAAAATAATTCTCCAAATAGTCTTAATGTGACAAGTTCAAAACTAGGCGATGCAAGGCAAAAATTGAAACGTGTACCAACCAAAAAAGTTAGCCAAATATTGAATTTTGGACGACATGGTATAACAAATTCTACATTGAATAATGTAAAATTAAAAAAAGTAGTTGTAAAAAGCTTTACCAGAAACAATTCATTATTGGATCCAAATTCATTAGAGGGCATAATGGCAATTCGTCGTAAAAAATTAGAAGGTGAAGACTCAAATTTAAGTGAACAAAATTATGTTTCGCCGATTAAAAAAGGGAAAAAACCATGTGAGTTAAGTGGTTTAGCCCAACAAGTTAGTGGAAAAGTGAAAGTTGAAGTTTCAAACGAAGACAGCAGAGAAGATAGTAGTGCTTGGAGTGAGGGCGATAGTTACTTTCAAACAGACGATAGCCCAAAAAATGGTACGTCTGTCGGTTTATACGTAAGTAATAATGTGGAAGCACCGAAAAATAAAATGGATTATACTCCAAAAAATAATGTGTTCGCCGATATAATAGATAATAATGTAGAGGTAGTAGAAAACAATAAAATAGATGATGGTGAAAATTCTAATTATGATAATATAAGTGACGAAGCAAAAAATCTATTCAAACAAAAATAAATAAAATGAATTTAGAAGAGCAATAATTTGTATGTAAAAAAGCACTCCGAATTAGGAGTGCTTTTTTTGGTTGTGTTTATTCTTTCCAAGAAACGTTGGAAAATATTCCGATAAATTTATTCCAGAATACATTTTTAAACCATGATAAAGTTTTTACGTCTTTGTTAATAGACTTGCTTGGCATGCATTCTTCGGTTTCTTTAAGTCTTGTAGCAAAGTTGTAAGTTGTGCTTCCTTTTAAGTCTTTAAATTCCGGTGAATCTTGCCACGTTTTTCCGCCGTCTTTGGAATATTCTTGACCCGAATTCCCTTTAAAAATTATTTCGTGATTTGTTTTTTTGATTATTTCTAATTTTTCGGGGGATTTTTTTGAAAGTGACTTAGTTTTTATTTTGTTTTCTTCGCTTATAAACCCTGGCATATGTTCATCGGTTTCTTTAATTCTGGTTACAAAAGAGTAAGTTGTGTTTTCGTTTAAATTATTAAATTCCGCTGAATTTTGCCATGTTTTTCCGCCGTCTTTGGAATATTCCTGACCAGGAACATATTTAAGGATTACCGTGCAGTCTGTTTTTTTGATAACCTCCACTTTTTCAGGTGCTTCGGGAGCAGATGATTTCGTTTTTACTGTTATTTCAGAGCTGTTTTTCCCTGCGCATCTAAGTTCGGTGTTTTTATATCTGTATATGAATTTATATGTTGTGTTTGGTGTAAGGTTATAAAATGCGGCTGAAGCTTGCCATTTTTTACCGCCGTCTATGGAATATTCCAGTGCGTCAATTTCGTCCTTTTTTTCAAATAAAATTGAAACGTCGGTTATTATTATATTTTTATTTGGGTTTTCCGGTGGGTTTTCCGGTGTGTTATTTTTAACT
The DNA here is from genome assembly GCA_017406805.1 of Clostridia bacterium. Lineage (GTDB taxonomy): Bacteria > Bacillota > Clostridia > Oscillospirales > Acutalibacteraceae > UMGS1491. The sequence continues at coordinate 14,833 of JAFQXU010000038.1, forward strand.
ACATTTACAAACGAACTGCCATATACAGTTAAATAATTACTGTTATCGGGGACAAATTTAATGTAAATTTTGTTTTCTCCAATTTTCAAATTGTCTTCTAATTTATCCCAGTAAAAATTTCCTGAAATATTAGCTTTTCCAGAGGTTTTTGCGATGGAATTTATATCTGTACCATAAATATAATCCGAGGAAGGTTCTATCCATTTTGTAATAGTTGGCGAAGCTTTTAATACTTTCATTTTAACCGACACATTGTTATCAAAGCGGTAAAATTTATTGTCCGCATTATCTGGATTAAATGTTGCTTTATAATATTCAATATCCGTAGTTGGTATTTTTTGAGGGTCGTTCCAACTCCAGCCTTTTGGTAGTTTTATATCATAAAGATGTTGATTTTCGGAATATGTGATGTCATCTAATTCTAGTTTTGGACTTGCTTTGGTAATATCTACAGTTGCATAATCTTTGGCAGATAAATAATTATCTGTTTCGCTTTTATATATTTTAAATTTGCGGCTTCCTGTGAAGTCAATTAAAGTGTCAGGATTTTTCCATTCCCAGCCGTCAGGAAGTTGGAAGTCTGATAATTTCATATTTGGTCTGTATGTTGCGCTAAAAGATTTTTTGCTTGGCGGAGATGGCGGTGCTTTATAAACCGTTACTTCTACTTTGTAAGAAAAAGGTTCATAGTTATCAGTATCGCGTGGAGTGAATGTAATCCATCTATAGTGTTTTCCTGCAGGTAAAACGTCATATTTATCAAGAGAATATTTCCAATCTGTAAATCCTGGCACATTGGCACAAAGATTATAAATTTGAGATTCGTAAAGCTTTTGCCCGTAAACAATCGGTGTGGCTTGTGGGAATGTATATATGGTTACAGGTGCTTTATTTACTTTAACGGTTACAGTGAAATTAATTTTTTTAAATCTATTTAAATCATTTGGAGTAAATGTTGCGGTGCAAGTATGCTTTCCGGCATTTAACAAAAGATTAGGGCTTTCCCAATAAAATGTTCCGGGTACACAAGTCAGCCCACCTGATAAAACGCTTTTTGAAAGCGGTTCTCCATATGTTATGCTAGATGCGGTTGGGTTTTTAATTAATATATTTCTTACGTAAACCGATACATTTAATACTAAGGGTTCGTATGTATTTAAATCTGCAGGTGTAAATACTACCGCACATTCATGTGACCCTATAGTTGATGGTATAAAATCAGGGTTTTGCCAAGAAAATGTTCCCGGCACATTGGGTACTGTATTGGATTTGACACGCCCATTTATTAGTTCGCTTGCGGAAAGAGATTGCCCAAGATGAAGGTAAGAAGCAGTGGGCCTGTTGGATATTTTTAATTTCCACCTTGTTACAGTAACATTTACATTGAATTCCACTGTTCTGTAATTCGTAGAATCAGTTGGAGTAAATACTGCTGTGCATGAATTAATGCCCAATGCTGTTGGCACATATCCTGGGTTTTTCCATTTAATTGTACCAGCTACATTAGCATATCCTCCTGATAAAGTGCTTTCCGAAAGTGATTGGCCCACATGAATTTCAGATGCTGTGGGGTATCTGGAAATTACCGGTGCGGTTTTGAAAAAATCTACAGCACAGGCTTTTTCTTCGAAAGCAAAATTTAAAGTTCCAAAAAATGCTAGTACAAATAAAATTAATAGTGAAAGTTTTGATATTTTTTTGTTCATAGTTCCTCCTTGTTTTTGTTAATATTTATTTTCGTTCACGTTAATAATTATAGCACAAATTTAAAGTTTTGTAAATATATTTATTTATTAAATTTTAAATTTTAACAATTTAAAAAAATATTTCATCAGTTTTTTTATATAAATCCGGGTTTGTTAATGCTTGGTCTGGTGTGCGAAGCGTTTGCCGTATATTGCGCATGTCTGTTGATATAACATGGCATATGGGGGAAACCATTGCTCTGTCGTATTGAATAATTGTTAAATAATATGTAAAAAGATATGTGCTGCCAGATTTTCTAACAGTGTATATTATTTTGTGTGACTTATCGACACGTAAAAAGCATTTCCCCGATTTTAAATCCTTTTGATTTTCAAAAGATTCTAAATCTGAATAAATTTCACGGGCGCAAGATGTTGACCAATTTTCATTTTTTTCGGAATCAAGAAGCAGTTCTGCACTTTTTTCGTTTTCTATTATATTTTCGTACCTTTTTAAAAACATTTCAAAGTCTTTTCCGCCGTTAATTCCGTTCCATGCACTAAAATAAGCTATTCCCCCGTCATTTGAACAGGTTGGAAAATAAGCAGGGTTGTTAAGTATGGCCATTTGACTTTGCGTAAAACCGCTGCTGTTGCTATTTTCGTCGGGATTTTTTAGTTTGGAATGCCCACTGCCCGCAAAAACGCTCGTTAAGTTAAAAGACAAAACGCCAAAACAAATTGCAAAACTTAATATTTTAAGAATTTTTTTCATGCTAACAATCCCTTTCTATAAATTAATCAAGCAATTCTTTATCAACCGGCAAAAGTATTTTCCCAATATTTCTTATATCTGACGACACCGCAAAGCATCCCATACATACCCTGGCATCGGTGGGTTCAATGCAAGACGCCAAATAAAATGTAAATAAATATAAATCGTCTGATTTTCTTACAGTATATATCAAATGATTCTCTTCGTCTATTCGAAGTAAATATTTTGATGGATCCGGATGGTTACTTTCTTCAAATGATTCCAAAGCATAGCAATTCCCGAAACTAGGCATAGTCATCCAATTTTCATTTTGCTCAGAATCGGGCAGTGAGCGAGCGCTCGTGGTGTTGTCTGCGTTTTCTTTATATTTTTTCACAAATGTATCA
>JAFQXU010000039.1 GCA_017406805.1 Clostridia bacterium
AAGGGATAACCGCTGAAAGCATCTAAGCGGGAAGCCCACCTCAAGATAAGACATCCCTGAGAATTTAATTCTCCTAAAGACTCCTGAGAGACTATCAGGTTGATAGGTCGTAGATATAAGCACAGCGATGTGTTCAGTCGAGCGATACTAATAAGTCGAGAGGCTTGACCATATTATTATTTTTTTTATAATTATTCTTCTTTATTTTGATTTGTAGCCTGCTTTTTAGCTTGATACAAAAACATTTTTATATATGAATTAAATGCCTGGTGGCCATAGTGGAGAGGTAATACCCGTTCCCATACCGAACACGGAAGTCAAGCTCTCTTACGCCGATGATACTGCCTTTTGGTGGGAAAGTAGGAAGCTGCCAGGCTTTTTTTTTCATCTTTTAAACTACTAGAACATTATCTAAATCGACCTAACACATCTAGGTTGAGAAAATTGAAGCACCATTGACAAAAGAGACATAGAATGTGAAAATTTTAGACTTATAGGATAAAATACTATCCTAAAATAAAAATTTGAATTTAGGGCTATATCTCAAAAATAACTTCACTAAAAGCTACAATACAACAACTCTAGGCATTTAATAACTTGTATAAGCAGCTAAGAAATCTTCTGCATAAATGCCTTAATCTACAATTATGCCTTTTGTAGCCCACTTTCCTTGAAAACTATCTCAGTTATCAGTTGAAATCGCATCATAGATAATCCTAAGCGATTTCAATCAGTTGCGCAACTTTTGAGCTGTATCAGTATTTCGCTTTCCTCTAGCATAAGAAAATATTTCCCCTGTTTCTCTATAATAGACCTGTTCGGAAATAGCGAGAATCAATGTTGCAAATTATAAATGCCACAAATCAATGTGAATTTACAAGAAAATCCTTCAAGTCCATTTCTGTAGTGTGTTGAAAATATGCGAAATCGCTTAATATAGCGATTTATATGCTCTATAAACACTCTCTCTTTTGCAACTTCCTTGTTAAACTCTTTCTCATCTTGACTTCTTTCCTTGCCTTTTACTTTTTTTATTGGTAAATCGCACCTTTGCACTCTTTTTTGTATCCCTTGATACCCTGAATCGCCTTTTAATAGCGTTTCATCATCTATCTTTATTCCACTCTCATCAAATATTTTCTTGTCATGAACACTTCCCTTTGCAAAGTCGACTGATAAAATATCTTTACTTTGTGCGTGTGCTACGATTTGCACTTTTTGTGTGTGCCGTCTTTTTTCCCGAATACCATTTCTCTTGCTTTTCTTTTGGTCTCTCAATCTCTATTTCCGTTACGTCCACAGCGATTTCTTCAATTCCTGCTGTATTCCTTCTTTTCGGCAGAGGCAATGAATCGTTTTCTTGCAGAGTTGTTTCAACCCAACGAATAGTGTCACAAATTGTGCTTTTTTCAACGTTATGGTCAAATGCAAGTTTTTCCATTGTGACATAATGTCGATAATACTCAAGCATAACTATCAGACGTTCAAAAACACTTAATTTTCCCTTACAGCCACGCCTTTGATGGTCTTTTTTATATTTTTCTTCTAATACCTCAAGCATAAGGGAAAAAGTTATCTTTTTTACCCCAAATAACTCTTGAAACTTTGCTTCACTTAGTCTTTCTACCTTTTCCTTCAATTCCATATTTCTATTATACCTAACTTTTCTCTTTACAAGTCTAATATATGTAAATAAGCAAAACTTTTCGTGCTGCCAAACAAAAATCTCAACTTCAAGTGTGTCGTAATACTTTTGCTTTTGACGATGCACTTATTTTAGATTCTTTAACATCTTAAAAATTACTTAAAAACTTACACCAAAAGATACTTGTATACCGCGAATAGCTGCCCCATTAGCTAAAGAGCGTACGATGATATATACGAGTAAAGTTTTATTACCCACTACTTGTTGATAATCTGAATTACAGAGAAACTGTTTTCGGCAATCTAGTCTGCTACCCATTGTTGTTTTACAAACCTTTTTTACACGTCCAAAATTTGATACCTTTTATACTTCATCAATACTTATAATATTTTTTTCATACATTTAGTAATACTTCTCTAGCCGATTAGATTGTTACATAGGAGTATATTTTTTTCCTAACATTTCTTTTTTTTATATAAAAACTAAGCACTTATAAAAGAGATATAACTATTAAATTTTGTAAAAAAACAGGCGCAAAAAGATTAAAAATTCTATGTACATTTTTTGGACTTTGGGGTACATTTTTTTGGACTTTGGGGTACATTTTTTTGGACTTTGGGGTACATTTTTTTGGACTTTGGGGTACATTTTTTAAAATTATTCTTTGTATTATATAGAGATGGAAAGGGGTAATATATATATATATATATAAATAAATAGGGCATGAAAAACTCGTATGCATTAGAATCAACAAATCTTAGAAAAATTGCAAAACAACCAAATGAATTTACACATGCAACTTTTAAAGGAACTGCTATAACTTATCGCCTTATAGTTTTTGCACTTTTTAAAATTTTTTCTCAAAACCTTAAAAGTAATAACCCACATAATAAATATTGCATTTTTTCTCAAAACGAATTCTGTGAAAATTTAGGAATGCCTATAGGCTCAAATACTTCTAGGCTAATAGAAAAAGCAACAGATGAATTAACTCAAAGTTTCATTACTTTAAAAAATAAAAATGCAATAAATGCAAATGACTCTTATTACACAAAAATAACTTGGTTCCAGAAAGTAGAAATCCTAAAAAATGGAGACATTGCATTAACCTTTAATGATGAAATAGCTCAATACTTTGAATTTAAAATAGGCTACACAGCTTTAGAACTATTAGAAATCGGAAATCTAAGAAGCTTCTATGCTATGAGATTTTATAGCATGGCAAAATCAAAATCTGGATATAAAGGTGTAAAAGGCAATAAGCGTGAAGAATGGTGGTTTGAATACACAGAAGATGAGCTTAGGACTCTTTTTGAAATAGATAATCATAAATACTTAGATAGGCGCAAATTTGTTGAAAAAGTAATAAAACAACCATGTGAAGAAATTAGTTCAAAAACAAATTTAAATATTCAACTCTCGTATAAAAAAATAAGCAAGGGAAAGTATCTTTGGAAATTTAGTTGTTCTCTAAAAAATATAGAGCCTCTAAAAATTATTGCCAATGATAGTGAAACTGTAAAAAAAGAAAAAGAACAAATAAATGCGGAAAGAACAGAGTTAGAATTTATAAAAATAAGCCATCCTAAAGAATTCAAAGAAGCTTTAGAATTTATACAATCAAAAAATCAATTACCTTTTAGATTTCAGATAAATGATGAATATGCAGCACTTGCCTTATTAAAAAAAAATGGAATCTATTAAAACTTACATAAGTACCCTTGACACAAAATTATGATATATGCTATGATAGATTTTACCCACGAATAAAGGTGGATGTTATTTGACAAGAAAGAGAAGGAAAGAAAGGACGAAGCAGTGCGCGAATATTCGCGCGAATGCAGAATGCCAACGCAGGTCATAAGAACCTGAAAATCCAAGAGGATA
>JAFQXU010000040.1 GCA_017406805.1 Clostridia bacterium
TGGTCTTTGTCTTCGCCTTGGCCTTTGTCTTCGCCTTGGCCTTTGCCTTCGCCTTGGTCTTTGTCTTCGTATTTGCCTTCGCCTTGGTCTTTGTCTTCGCCTTGGTCTTTGTCTTCGTCTTTGTCTTCGTCTTTGTCTTCGTCTTTGTCTTCGCCTTGGTCTTTGTCTTGGTCTTTGCCTTCGTCTTTGTCTTGGTCTTCGTCTTTGTCTTTGTCTTTGTCTTCGTCTTTGTCTTTGTCTTTGTCTTCGTCTTCGTCAGATTCAGATTCGCTGCCTTCAGAATCAGTAAGTTCGTCGCCGTCTTTTGGGGTAAGGTTACTGATGGGGCTATTTATATTAGCCGCTGATTTCTTTTTATGTTGCCATATTTTATATATACCCAAAGCGGTTGCAATTGCAACTATTACTGATACTACGGCTGCAAATATTTTTTGTTTTGTTGTCATGTTTAAATCACTTTCCTTAAAAAAAATTATTAATTAAAAAGGCATATGTACACTTTGCCTGTTAAAATTATAATATGTTTCAAAAAAATAGTCAAGAAAAATATGTAAAAAAATAAAGCACCCTATTGCTGGGTGCAAACTTAATTAAAAACTATGCTGGATCAGCAGCTACAGTTTCGGTTGCTACAGGGGTTGTAAATTGAGTGACACTGCCGCGACGAACTTTGTTGTCAATTAACATGTATGAAGTAATTGATATGGCAGCGATTGCTAATGCTGCTGCTGCTTGAATTAAGTAATTTTTCATTGTTTCTGTCATGTTTAATCATTCTCCTTAAAAAAATTATAAAATTTTGTAATTTTTAGCGTTAAAAGCATATGTACACTCTACTTTTAAACACTGATTACATTCTATCACACGCTTTTAAAAAGGGCAAATAAAAAAAACGGTATTTTTTGTCAAATAAACAGTGCATAACCAACAATTTTTTTATTTTGTCAATTTTACTCGATTTTTTTAATATTAATATACTAAAACACAAATTTTTTAAAAGCCTGTGAAGTACTAAATATTATTATTTTTATTAAACAATTTCGCTTCTGCCTTGCAAAGCGCGAGAAAGAGTAACTTCGTCGGCATATTCTAGGCTTGCTCCCACAGGCACACCATATGCAAGACGTGTAACTTTTATTCCCAGCGGCTTTAATAATTTAGAAATATACATCGAAGTTGCTTCGCCTTCAACCGTGGGGTTGGTGGCCATTATTACTTCTTTTATTTTTTCGGTTTTTATTCTTTCCAAAAGCTCTTTTATGTGAATTTGTTCCGGGCCAATTCCGTTTAATGGCGAAATTACCCCGTGAAGAACATGATATACCAAATTAAATTCGCCTGTGCGCTCGATTGCCAAAACATCGCGCGGGTCTTCCACAACGCATACTATAGATGAATCGCGAGAAGTGTCGCCACAAATGTCGCATATTTCTTTTTCTGTAAAATTACAGCATTTTTTGCAGTAATTAATGTTTTTTTGTGCTTCTAAAATTGCGTTTGCGAAAGACTCGGCCTTTTCATGCGGCATTTTTAAAACAGCATATGCAAGACGTTTCGCGGTTTTTCCGCCAATTCCCGGCAATTTTTCAAAATGTTCCGATAATTTTTCAAGTGGTGTTATAACGTATTTATTCATGTTTAAAACAGCCCCGGTAAATTCATTTGGCCGGATATTTTTTGCATGGCTTCGTCTTTGTCGGCAGAAACTTTTTTAATGGCCTCGTTCACTGCAGCGATTATCATGTCTGAAAGCATTTCCACGTCTTCCGGGTCAACGATTTCTGGCTTTATTTCAAGTTTTGTAATTTCCATTTTTCCGTTTATAACCACTTTTACGGCTTCTCCGCCGGAAGAAGCGGAATATTCTTTTTCTTCAAGCTCAGCCTGAGATTTTTCCATTTCTTCTTGCGCTTTTTGGGCTTTTTTTACAAGATCTTGCATATTATTCATTCCGAATGAATTGTTTTTTGGTAATCTGACTTTCATTAATTTTTTCCTCCAATATTTATGTCAATATTATTTTTTTGTGCGTCGTTTATTAAACTGTCTAAGGGGTCATTTTTGCCTTTTTCTTCGTTTTTAACGTATGGCCCTAGGTTATAATGCTTACCTGTTATTTTGAAAATTATATTTTTAAGCGAAGACCTGTGCTCGGAGTTTCTTAAATGCTCAAATGCAATGGATTTATCCGAATCGATTAGGATATAATTTTTATTTTTGTATGCCTGAGAATCCTTAAGAGCAATATATAAAGATTTTAGCCCCTTTTCTTTGGCAAGCTCGCCGAGTATTTGCGGCCAAAACTCAAAAGAATTTTCATTTTGTGGTTTTGTTTCTAAAATTTCGGGCTTCTTAATTTCCGGCAGAGGTTCACTTGGTGGGGGAGCGACTTTTTCTTTGGTGTTTTCCTGTGGCTTATTATTTTTATTTTTTATGCTGCAAAGTTTTACCGCCAATATTTCCATCTCTAACTTTGGATCAGCGCCGGAATTTATATTTTTGTAAGTGTTTTGAATGGTATCCAAAAAGAAAATTATATTATCTAAAGTTAAATCGGCAGGGGTTTGTTCACCTTGTGCTTTTTGAATCATTAAATTTCTGAAGTGCTCCATTATTTCTTCGCATAGCCTGGCCATATTTTTTGATTTTGAGTATGAATCTTGGATAAACTCCAAACATTTTGAAATATTATTTTCAAATATTAATTCTACTAATTTATTTATATAGTTCGCGCCGGAAATTCCCAAAAGATTTTTTACACTGTCTTCTTTTATGTTATCTGCGCAAACATTGCTGCATTGGTCAAGTATAGAAAGCGCATCACGCATTGCGCCATCTGCTGCGGAAGATATTAATTTTAAAGAGTTTTCGTCTATTTTTATTTTTTCTTTTTTACAAATATATTCAAGGCGCTTGGCAATATCTTCGTTTTTGATTCTGTAAAAATCAAATCTCTGGCACCTGGAAAGTATCGTAAGCGGGATTTTATGAGCCTCGGTTGTGGCAAGAATAAAAATAACGTGTGCGGGAGGCTCTTCCAAAACTTTTAAAAATGCATTGAATGCGCCTGTTGAAAGCATGTGAACTTCGTCCACGATATATACTCGGTATTTGCATTTTGCCGGGGCAAAAACAACTTCTTCGCGCATAGAGCGAATATTTTCTACGCCGTTATTGCTTGCCGCATCAATTTCTAAGATGTCTATTAAATTATCGTTGTCAAATTCGGTGCAAATTTCGCATTTGCCGCACGGCTCACCGCCTTTTGGATTTAAACAGTTCACGGCTTTTGCAAAAATTTTTGCCGAAGATGTTTTACCGGTTCCTCTTGAACCCGTAAAAAGATACGCGTGGGATATTTTGTTTTTTTCTATTTCACTTTTTAAAGTTTCGGTTACGTGGCTTTGACCCACAACATCTTTAAAATATTTTGGTCGCCATTTTCTGTAAAGAGCTTTATACATAATAAACCTCGCCTCACTAAAAAAACGATTTCATGTAATTTAACATGCAGTCAATGAATTAACTATATCGCACGAAACATATTGTTTAATGCTGCTCGGTTCCCCGCCTGACATGGTTCACAATCATTCGCCGTATAGCACCCACTAGGCTGCATGTTAAATTACACGCTTTTATTTTTATTACAAAATAATTATACAATGTTTTTTTTAAAAAAACAAGGAGAATATTTTAAACATTTCGTATATAATTAAATTATGCGCAGGAAAGGAGAAATAAAACATGAAAGTTAAAATTGCACATTGTGCGGATTTGCATATCGGAAGTAAAATTTCCGGCCTTGGACATAAGGCGGTTACCAGAGCGGCAGAAGTGAAAAATTCTTTTTTTAATATAATAAATGTATGCGATAAAGAAAATATAGACGTACTTTGTATATCAGGAGATTTTTTTGATGACGTGGGTGTTTTAAAAGGAGAAATTGACGAAATAAAAGGCATATGCAAAAGCGCAAATTTTAAAATTGTAATTTCTCCGGGAAACCACGACCCTTTTTCGGCGGATTCTCCTTATAAAGATATTTGGCCCGAAAATGTGTTTATTTTTAAAAATAATTATCTGGAAAAAATAGAATTTGATGATATAAAAGTTAGAGTTTGGGGCGCAGCGTTTAAAGGGCGGTATGAAAACAAGTCGTTTCTTAAAAATATTGAAATGCCAAAAGACGATTTTATAAACCTTGGTGTGCTTCATGGTGAAATTGTAAGTTCAAATTTGTGCAAAAGCTCATATAATCCCGTGCTTATAGAAGATATTGAAAAAAGTGGTTTTGATTATTTGGCGCTTGGACATATTCACAAGCGAAGTAAGATATATAAATCCGGAGAAACTTTTTATTCATACTCCGGCAATGTGGAATCGTCGGGGTTTAACGATCTTGGCGAAAAGGGAATTTACTTGGGTGAAATTTCAAAAGGTTTTTGCGATTTAAAATTTATAAAAACTTGCAAAAGGTCTTATTACATAAAAGAAATTAATGTTTCTGGTTTGAAAAATGATAATGACATTGCCGAAAAAATTTCATCTTCTTTAGCCGAAGAATTTGGGGAAAATTACGACGAAAATATATATAAAATAGTACTAATTGGCGAAATTTCGGACGGCGTTTTGATAAACACTCAAGACATAAAATCAATTTTGGAAAGCGGTATTTTTTATTGTAACGTTGAAGATAATACAGAAATAGAAATAGACACCGAAAATTTTAACCACAAAAACGATTTCAAGGGCCTTTTTATTAAAAAAATGGCCGAAAAAATTAATAATCAAAGCAGCGAAGATGATAAGCTTATTTATAAAAAAGCTTTAAAATTAGGTCTTATTTCCTTTGAAAGGGATGTGAAATACAACGATGATAATTAAAAAAATTCAAATAAACGGTTTTGGAAAATTCGATAATTTTGAAATGGAATTGTCAGATGGAATGCAAGTAATATATGGCCCAAATGAGTACGGGAAATCCACAATAATGGAATTTATAAAAATAATGTTTTACAGTAAGCTAAGCGGCAAAAAAACCACTACCGCCGCGGATAAACTTGCAAGAAAAAAGTATTTACCATGGTCGGGGAATCAGATGAGCGGAACTGTTGAATTTATTTATGGCGGAAATTTATATAAAGTTCAAAAGTTAATTAACCCGGGTTCGAATTCCGATAAAACATTGCTTCAAAATATTTCAACCGGCGAAACTATAAATTTGGGCAAAAATGAAGACGTTGGCGAGCATATTTTTGGAATAGATTTAAAAAGCTTCGAAAAAAGCAGTTTTGTCAGAAGCGTAGGGAAGGCAGCATTTGTTTCAGGCAAAAAAGGCGAAGAAGATTCGATATATAAAAAAATAATTTCTAATCTTTCCGAAACCGGCGAAGAAAATGTATCTAAAGAAAATGCATTAAAAAGAATCAATAGTGCTATAACCGACCTTGAAAAATCTCGTGGAACAGGCGGAAAAATTTATGAAACCGAATTCGAAATTAAAAATTTAAATAGTCAGCTTTATAACCTTGAACAGTTGGAGAAAAATCAAGCCGATGCAAAATTGAAAATACTAAAAATAAAAAATTTAATAAAAGAAAAAAAGGAAACCGAAAATTACTTGCGAGATTTTGAAAAAATAAATAAACTTAAAAAAATAAACGATGTGATTTTAAATCTGGAAAAAATAAACGATTTAAACAAAGAGATTAATTTCTTAAAATTTACCGAAAAAGAGTTGGAAGAAAAACACGAGGAACTTTTTTGTTTAAAAAACAAGCTGAAAAGCCAAAGTGCAAATATAAAAAGCATTGAAAATTTGATACATTTGTCGGAAGAAAAAAATAGTTTGGAAGAGCTTGAAAAAATTAAAAAAAGGAGCCTTGAAATCAAAAGCAAAAAAAATCATTTAAAAAAGTTTGATTTTTTGGTGTATGGAATTTGTTTGTTGGCAGCTATCGGTGCGTTTTGTTTTGGGTTTTTAGTTAATAATTACGTTTATTTTCCGATGGCTATTATAATAGGCGGTGGGTTGGCAATTGGTTGGAATAAGTATTCAAGCGTTTTGGCTGAAAAAGAAAATTTTAATAGTTTGGATATTATAAATAATCAAATAGATAGCATTTTAAATTTAAAAAATTCTTACAGTGTTGAAGCAAAAAAAATTAGCGAAGCAAAAAAGCAGTTTGTGCAAAAAATCTCGGTTTTTTTAAGTGCGAAATCTTTTGAAGAAGCTTTAAAAAACTTTGAAAAATTAGAAGAAAAAATAAAAATTTTTAAAAATTTAAAAAAACAAATAAACATAGAAACAAATATGCTTGAAATAAAAGAACCAGATTTGCAAAAATTAAATAGCATGGCAAACGAACTTCGCGGCGAAATTAAACTCAATGTATCTTCTGAAGATGCCGAAACGAAAAAAGAGCGGTTGAAGCTTTTGCAAAAAATGAATTTAGAAGAAAACTACATAAATTTACGGCAAAGCATTGTAACTCCCAAGATTACCGCTGAAGAAATTAATAATTTAAAAAACGAAAAATGCGAAAAACTAAAGAAAATGAAAAACTATTTAAAAAGTTTAAAAATAGCCCGGGAAACCATTGAAGAAGTTTCCGGCGAGATGAGAAAGAACTTTAGCCCCGGGCTTGACAAACGTACATCGGAAATATTTGACAAATTAACCGGCGGAAAATATAAAAATATACATACAAAAAAAGATTACTCAATGATGGTGAGCAATCAGTTTATTGACGTTTCGTGCGATAATTTAAGCAGCGGCACTATAGACCAAGCGTATTTGGCGCTTAGAATTGCAATATCGGAGATAATATCTTCCAAGGATCTAACTCCGCTTACGTTAGATGATTCATTTATAGAATATGACGACAACAGATTAAATTTGGCGCTGGATTTTTTAAAAAATTATTCCGAAAAAACAAACAGACAAATAATACTCTTTACGTGCCACGAGCATATTGTAAATTATGCCAAAAGCATGTTAATTAAAGTTATTTAAGATTTTATTTGTATTTTTCCAGGTTGTTTATTTTTATTTTGTCTATGGCTTCGGAGTGCAAAACGTAAGCATTTGACCCCGGCAAAAGAATTACTTTTTTGTCGTGATGTTTTGTTTTAATGTAGCCGTTTAATTTCCCATTTTCATTTAGTGATAGTATTTTGTCGGAAGACAACCCTGCAATTTTGTTTTTTCTCCAGGAAATACCGATTAGGTTTTCGGGGATTTTTACTTCGTAAGTTTTTTTGCCGGAAGTATTTACAAAAATAAGCTCGTCATCAGACTTGTTTGCCGAAGAAGACATGCAACAATATACGCCGTGTTCTTTGTTTATCTCGTAGAATTTTAAAATCTTTTCATTATAAAAATAGTTTTCAGTTGTTTTTGATTTGATATTTATAAAAGACATATATTTGTCGCCAATTGCGGCAAATTTCCCGTTTGGCAAGTATTCCACATCTGTTACCATGTTGTTTTCAAGTTTAAACTGTGCTTTTGGGATTTCAGATTTGAAATCCAAAATGTAAATAGTGGAAACAATTTCGCCGTTTTGTGCGGAAATGGCAGAAATCAATCCTTCTTTTCCGTCTGAACTTAAAACCATGTCTGTAACGTGGCAGTCGGAAAAGCGGTATTTGTATTTTTCTATGTTATTTTTATTATATACGTTAAGCTCTGCGTTGTGAGTTATTGAACGTGTAACAATTCCGTATGTTCCGGAGTCAGAAATAGCTGCGGTTATAATTTCTTTTTCGGTTTCTTTGTCGTAGATTGAACCGCTGCAACTTTCTATTTTTAAATTTTTTCCGCCGATATCGTAAATTAATTGGCGAACTCCGCTGATTTTTAAGCAAGGATTGCTGAATTTGTGCTTTACTTTTCTTACTAATTTTCCAGAGCTGTTTATTATTTCAAATGATGTGTCGCTCAGTGCGAAAATGTTGCCATCGTGGACTTTTAAGTTTTCGGTGGCTATTTTTGTGCCGTCGAATGTATAGGGGAAACCTTGTCCAACGCCAAAAGAACAAAACTTACCATTTGCGTATAAAATTACATTTCCCGGCGATAAGTTTACTCTGTTTACCCACAAAATTAAAAATAAAAATGTAAAGCCAAAAATAAAAATCAAGTTTCTAATGTCTTTAAAGAGCTTTTTTGATTTTTCGTTTTCGCCTATATTTTTAAATACATTGTTTATTTTGCTGTAAATTGTTGTGTTTTTTATGTTTTTCATTAATTTTAGAGCAATGTTGTGCTCTCTTTTACACCTCTTTTTAGTAAAATACTTTGTTTAAATAAAGCCCGGTAGCAGGAACTGTTGGCCCCGCCAAAGATCTGTCTTTTGAGTCTATTATTTTTTCAATTTCGCTTGGTTTTATTTTTCCTTGGGCCACTCTTAAAAGTGTTCCGACGATTATCCTAACCATATTATATAAAAAGCCGTCGGCTTTTATTTTTATTTCCACAAGTCCGTCTTCAGTGCTGTAAATTTCCAGATATTCAATCGTTCTTACCATGTTTTTAGGTTCCCTTTTGTCCAAAGTTGCAAATGAAGTAAAATCATGAGTGCCCAAAAAATGCTTTGCGGCTTCTTTTAAAGTGTCTATATCTAAATTATACCAGTAGTGGTATGCACGGCTTTTTAAAAAAGGATTTTTTATTTTTTTGTTCCATATTTTATATATGTATTCTTTGCCTGTGCAGGAGTATCTGGCGTGGAAATCTTTTTCTACTTCTTTGCAAGCAGTTACGGCTATATCACCCGGCAAAAACTTATTCATAGCCAGAACAAGATTTTCGCAATTTATTTTGTTGGAAGTTGTAAAAGACACGGTATACATATTTGCGTGAACGCCTGAATCAGTTCGGCTGCACCCTTTTATGTCTGTTTTATGTTTAAGCACTTTTTCAAGGGCGCTTTGAAACACCTCTTGAACCGTTAGTGCATTTTCTTGAACTTGCCAGCCGTGGTAATTGCTTCCGTCGTAAGAAAGAGTTATCATAATGTTTCTAGGTTTTAAATTTTTATTTTGTTGCATAAGATTACTCCTAATATTATAGCAAATATATAAATTATTGCCACTAAATCTTCTCGTTTGAGTTTTAAAATTTTGTATTTTGTTCTTTGGCTGTTAACGTTGTAACATCTTGATTCCATAGCTTCGGCAAGTTCGTGTGCTTTTTTTAAAGAAAGCACAAAAACAGGAACGCTTATAAAAAGCAAAGCTTTTGCTTTTAAAATTATGCTTTTTTCTTCGATTGAAACGCCTCTTGATTTTTGGATTAAAATCATATTTTTTGCTTCTGATAACAAAATAGGCAAAAACCGCATGGAGATTGTTATGGTAATGGCAATTTCTTCTGTGTTTAACCCCAAATATTTAAAAGGGGAAAGGAGGCTTGAAATTGCCGCAGAAATTCCAGCGGGCGAGGTAGTGTACATTATAACCGAACTTATTAAAATTAAAGAAAACAGTTTAAGCAAAGTAATAAAACTGTTTGCAACTATATTATATTTTACATCAAATATGCTTTTGTTCATAGTGTAAACTTCAAAAATCAAATTGATAAAACTGGTAATTGATGTAAATATAAGTATAAATTTTAAACTTTTTAAAAATCTTGACAGTTTAATTGAAGAGAGCAAAACAGTCCCTAGCAGTGCAAAAAAAACAAAAGTTAAAGACACTAAATTTTTGGCGGAAAAAATAAACGAGAAAAGCAAAATTGATGCCATTATTTTAATTCGAGGGTCAATTTTATGTATTGATGAGTTCCCGGAAATGTATTTGCCAAAGGTTAAATTTTGCATTTGTTTTCCACCTCTTTTTCTTTTATTAATTTCCAGATGTTTTCTTGCATCTCGGAAATTGTTGATGTTTTTTCAGGTATATTATATCCTTTGCTGTTTATAATAGAAATTATTTGCCAGATATTTGGTGCAGAAAAGCCAAGCTCTTTGCATTTTTTAAATATGTTTTCCGGTTTATCCAAAATTTTTTCTTCGCCGTTATCTAAAATTAATATTTTATCGCATAAATATGCAAAATTTCCCACGGAATTAGAAGTAAAAATTATTGTGCTTTTTTCTTTGTTATGATACTCTTTTATGTAATTTAAAAATTTATTTGCGGTGTATGCATCTAATCCTGACGTCGGTTCATCTAAAATTAAAATTTTTGGTTTTGTAACCAACGCGCATGCCAAAGCGCATTTTCTTTTTTCGCCACCAGAAATGCAAAAAGGCGAAGAATTTAAAATGTCATCGCTTATATTTAAAAATTTACATACTTCGGTGATATTTTTTTTAATAATATCTTCGGGAATATTTTGATTTTTCATCGAAAACGCGATGTCGTCATAAATGCATTTATTAAAAAGTTGTTTTTCGGGGTGTTGAAAGACTGTGCTTATTTTTTTAGAAAGCAAATTCCCGCTTTCTTTTTTATTAAATATATTTTTACCGTCAATGAAAACTGTACCTTCGTCGGGTTTTACAAGGCCGCTTAAAATATTAACGAGTGTGCTTTTTCCGGAACCTGTTTTACCGATGATGCCAAATATTTCGCCATTTTTAACGGAAAAATTGATATTTTTTAAAACGTATTCTTTATAATATTTAAAATATATGTTTTCTGCGTGGATCATTATTTTATACTCCCCAGTATTTTAAATATTTGCTCTGCGCAAGATTCGTTGCTGAATGCTTTTGAATCAACGTTATATCCTTTGTTTTTTAAAAAATCCAGAACACAGGCCGATTCCGGAGGCACGAGGTTGTTGTTTTTTAACAAATTTATATCCGAGATTATGTCTTCAGTATCCCCAAAAGCTGCCATCGAACCATTATTCATAATTACTGTTCGGTCTGAATAAACTGCTTCGTTGATAAAATGCGTTATTAAAACAATAGTTATACCTTTTTCTTTGTTTAGCTTTAAAATTATGTCAAAAATTTGCCCTTTTGATTTATCGTCTAGCATTGAAGTGGGTTCATCTAAAATGAGTATTTTTGGCTGCATTGCCAAAACGCTTGCAATTGCCAGGCGTTGTTTTTCTCCGCAGGAGAGTGAAAATGTTGATGCTTTTTCGTGGCCTGCTAAATTAACATCTTGGAGTACTTTTTTAATGTTTTTTCCCATTTTTTCACGCGAAAAACATAAATTTTCCATTCCGAACGCAATTTCTTCTTCCACAGTGCATGCCACGATCTGGCTTTCGGGATTTTGAAAAATCATGCCCACATTTTTTTTGATTTCTAAATTATCTTTGTCATTTTTAGTGTTTTTTCCGCAGATAATAACATCGCCTTGGCTTGGAAGCAAAAGACCGTTAAAATGCTTGGCCAGTGTGGATTTTCCGCAACCGTTTGCACCCATAACACAGACAAATTCGCCTTTTTTTATGTTTAAATTAATATTTTTTAATATGTATTTTGATTTTTGCACGCCGAAAAATGAAGGTTTTTGATAGCTAACGTTTTTAAACTTTATAATATTTTCTACCTTAATCACCTTCTTAAAATAATTTTTCTTTGCTCCAAATGGCGGTTGCTCCCGCCGGGATTACAATGTTTGAAGATGTAACCGGAATTCCGATTTCATCAGAAAAAACATATCCGCCGTGTTTTTTGGCAACGGTCTGATTTAAAATGCAATTCATAACGGCAGGGGAAAGGCCTGTGGAATATGAATTTATAACGAAAAATTTAGGATTATCGGAAAGAACCTTTTCGCATAAAACCACAAAATCATATAGATTATCTTCTAGTTTCCAGATTTCACCCTTGGGGCCTCTGCCGTAAGATGGCGGATCCATTATAATGCCGTCATATTTGCGGTTTCTTTTTATTTCCCGTGTTATAAATTTTTCGCAGTCGTCAATTATCCACCGGATGGGTTTATCTTCCAGATTAGAAATTTTTGCATTTTCGCGCGCCCAAGAAACCATACCTTTTGCGGCGTCAACATGGCAAACTTTTGCGCCCGCATTTGCACATGCAAGTGTTGCCCCGCCGGTATAAGCAAATAAATTTAGAACGTTTGTTTCGCTTTTTGAATTTGAAATAATTTTTTGAAAAATATCCCAGTTAACCGCCTGCTCGGGGAATATTCCCGTGTGCTTAAAATTCATTAGTTTTATATTAAACTTCAAATTCTTATAAGAAATACTCCAAACGTCTTTTATATTTTTTTTAATATCCCATTTTCCGCCGCCCGAAGATGAGCGGTGATACACCGCGTGGGCTTCGCTCCATCTTTTGTCGGTTTTTGGAGTATTCCAAATGATTTGAGGGTCGGGCCTTATTAAAATGATGTCTCCCCAGCGCTCGAGTCTTTCACCCGAAGAAGCGTCAATAAGTTCATAATCGTTCCATTTTGTAAATCTCATTATTAGAAATCCTTTTTATAAATTATTTTTTATTACTTCTTTTGCCTCGTTTATAAGGCTTTCGAGTTTGTTTTCGTCTTCGTGTTCAAACATTATTCTTATTTTTGGCTCCGTCCCGGATTCACGCAGGACAATTCTTCCTTTGGAGCCTAATTCTTCAGTTGTTTTTTTGATGTAAGCATTAATGTTTTCGTTTTTTGAAAGAAGCCCTTTTTGGGATGATTTTATTAATAATTCCCCGGATTTTTGCGGGTACTTTTTAATTTTAAGTTCAGAAACCTTTTTGTTTGTTTGTGAAAGGACGCTTAGTAATTGGGTCGCTGTAAGTTGCCCATCGCCTGTGGTGGAGTGCTCCAAAAATATGATATGGCCGGATTGTTCGCCGCCGATAGAGTAGTTTTCTTTTAGCATTTTTTCCAGAACGTATCTGTCGCCAACTTTTGTTTCTGCAAAATTTATGCCGTTTTCTTTGCAAAAAACTTTAAGACCCATGTTGGACATAATTGTAGCTACCAAGGTGTTGTTTTTTAATTTTCCTTTTTGTTTAAGAAATCCCCCGCAAATTGCCAGAATATTGTCGCCGTCAATAACGCAGCCGTTTTCATCAACCGCAAGGCATCTGTCGGCATCACCGTCAAAAGCGATTCCGATGTCGTAGCCGTTTTCCACAACGTATTTTTTTAAATTTTCTAAGTGTGTTGATCCGCAGCCGTTGTTTATATTAATGCCGTTTGGATTGTCAAAAAGTATATTGGCATTAATTTTTAATTTTTTGAATAGTTTTTTTGCAGTTACGCTTGCTGAGCCGTTGGCGCAGTCCACTGCGATTTTTAGATTTTTACCCGGTTCGCCGTTTACAGCTGAGCAAATATAATCCACATAGTCATCTACAGCGGTTGGACATTTTGTTATAGAGCCCAGGTTTTTTCCGATAATTTCACCTGATGCTTCAAAATTATTTTCCATTATTAATTTTTCTATTTTATTTTCGGTTTCATCAGGAAGTTTGTAGCCGTTTTTGTCAAACAATTTTATTCCGTTAAATTCGTATGAGTTATGAGATGCAGAGATCATAATTCCGGCATCTGCGTTATATTTTTTTACAAGATATGCAACCGCAGGGGTGGGGACAACGCCCAAAGAAACACCCTCGGCACCAAGCGAACAAATTCCGGCAAGAAGCGCCGATTCTAGCATATCTGATGAAATTCGTGTGTCTTTTCCTATTAAAATTTTAGCCTTGTGATGATTATTTTCTGTTAATACTTTTGCGGCAGCTTTGCCGATTTTTATTGCAAGTTCGCACGTAAGTTCTTTATTGGCAATGCCTCTTACTCCGTCTGTACCAAAAAATTTCCCCATTGGTTTGTTTTTCCTCCATTTTATAGTTAATTTTTATTATCCAAAAAGCTGCACTGTTCGTTTGATAAATTAGGATTTTTATAACCCAGATGTAAATAAGCAGCGGGTGTTACGCACCTTCCGCGCGGAGTCCTGCTTAAAAATCCAATTTGCATCAAAAAAGGTTCGTAAACGTCTTCTATTGTAACGGCTTCTTCGCCAATTGCCGCAGCAATCGTTTCTAGCCCCACAGGGCCTCCGCCGTAAAACGAAATCATTGTTTCAAGAAGGCGTCTGTCGTTGGAGTCAAGCCCGGTTTCATCTACCCCCAGTTTATCAAGCGCTGTTTTAGATATATTATATGTTATTTCTCCGGAGTTTAAAACCTGAGCGAAGTCGCGTACTCTTTTCAGCAGTCTGTTTGCAATTCTTGGTGTGCTTCTGGAGCGTGATGCAATTTCAAGTGCTCCTTCTTCGCTGATTTTTATGCCCAAAATAGAAGCGCTTCTTTTTATAATCCGTGCAAGTTCTTTCGGTGTGTACATTTCTAGCCTTAAAATCACACCGAATCTGTCTCTTAGCGGTGCGGTCAATTGACCTGCCCTGGTTGTTGCGCCGATTAATGTGAATTTCGGTAGTGGCAAATGATATGATGTGGCCATTTGTCCTTTTCCTGTAACAATATCGATTGAAAAGTCTTCCATAGCCGGGTAAAGTATTTCTTCCACGGCCCTTGAAAGTCTGTGAATTTCATCAATAAAAAGTACATCGCCGTGAGAAAGGTTCGTAAGCAGCGCTGCTAAATCTCCGGGTTTTTCAATTGCCGGGCCGGACGTTATTCTTATATTTACGCCGAGTTCTTTTGCAATTATCATGGAAAGCGTTGTTTTTCCAAGCCCCGGAGGCCCATAAAGAAGCACATGATCAAGTGGCTCTTTTCTTAGTTTTGCCGCTTCTATAAAAACTTTAAGGTTTTCTTTTACTTTTTCTTGCCCAACGTATTCTCCCAGAGTTTGCGGGCGTAGGGGATTATCATTTTCTTCTATATCCTGTGGTGATTCGTTGGGGTCTAAAATTCTTTCTTCCATGGGCTATTTCACCGCCTTTGCCATTGATTTTAAAGTAAGTTTTATAAGTTCTTCAACGGGTAAATTCTCATCAAAAGAAGAAATGTGCCGCATAACTTCTCCGGCAGAATAACCCAAAGTAGAGAGCGCCTTAACAGCTTCCGAAACATTTGAATTTTCTAAAGGCATTCCGGAATTTTTTTGTATTGGTGATTCAAAACCTATTAAAGATAATTTGTCTTTTAATTCCAAAACTATTCTTTGAGCGGTTTTTCCGCCGATTCCCGAAACGCTTGTTAAGCTTTTGCTGTCGCCGGAAGTAACTATCGAAGCTACTTTTTCCGCAGGAAATTGCGATAAAATGGAAAGTGCCGCCTTTGGCCCGACACCTGATACGGAAGTAAGCATTTTAAAGCATTCAAGTTCGGGTTTATCGGCAAATCCAAACAAATCCAGCGCATCTTGGCGGACGTTTAAAAATGTGTAAACTGTTATTTCGTTTCCTATTTTGTCTTTAAATTTGCTTTGAGTGTAAAGCGAGGTCAGGCATTTGTAACCAACTCCGCCACATTCTACCACCAAAAAATTATTTTCCAAAATAATTAGTGTTCCTTTTAAACTGTAAAGCATTGTTAAAACTCCTAAATTTAAAAATTACCCGTTTTTCTATTAATATATTGGTACCCCAGAGAATTTGCATGGCATATTGCAAGCGCGAGTGCATCTGCAGTGTCGTCGGGCTTTGGTATTTCATTTAATCTGAGCAGTTTTTTTGTCATCATCATAACTTGTGATTTTTGTGCTTTGCCGTAGCCGGTTATTGCGGTTTTTACTTGCAGGGGAGTGTACTCATAAATCGGCACATTGAATTTTTTTGCGGCAAGCAATGTTACTCCTCGCGCCTGTGCAACGTCAATTGCGGTTTTGTGGTTGTTTTGAAAGTAAAGTTTTTCAATAGAGGCCACTTCGGGATTATATGTATTTATAATGTCCGTTAAACTGTTAAATATAATACTTAGCCGCTGGGGAAAATTATCTTTAGGGCTTGTAAATATTGCCCCATGATGAATGGGAGTGTATTTTGCGTTTTTAAATTCAATAATTCCGTAGCCAACTATTGCGTATCCTGGGTCAATACCAAGTATTATCATCTTTTTCACCTCTAATTAATTAATTATATCACGAGATAAAAAATAAAAAAAGCCAAGCGTAAATTTTGTGAACTTGGCTTTTGTATTATATTTACTAAAACTAATTTAATAATTTGTAAATGAGGACAGTGGAATTGCAGCTTATGTCTTTCGATATGTCATTCCATTTACGAGGAGTAATTGTATTATCATTAAATTCCATCCATGACGAACCTTTTTTCTGGTAAACATAGTAATGCCCACTGTCTGTACTACTTCCTTGATGGATAGTAACGCCTACCAGGTTACAATTGAATGATTCTAAATAACGGGGATTTTTATCTTTAAAATTGTTTACTACATAAAGATTATCATTTACATTTTTAAAAGTCATTTTTTCTTTTATGTTTGTCGATACATCTCGTTTATTTGGGCGGTTTGGGATTAATACATGAAATAATTTATCATTTTTTATTTTTAGATACACAATTCTTTGATGTTCAGCTATTTCTTTCAAAAAATCCTCTATGGATTCTTGCACGGATTTTTCCGGATCTAGTACATTAAATCCTGTTATATATTCAAATCCCTCTATGCTGTTATTATGTGATGGCTTTGATTTGTTATTTTTAAAAGCAAATTTGCACGCATTTTGAATATTTACCATGTGTTCACCGGAATCTTCTTGGATGCCTTTGTAACCCAAGTCTTTTCTTAAATCGTTTAATTCGTTTATGCTGAGATTCGTTTCATTGTTGAGATGTTTAAAAATTTTTTTAACAGCAATTAATTTTTTATTATCTTTATTTTCGGTATCAAGATTATCGGTGTCAAATTTTAAGACTTTATTTCTAAAATTTTCCATTGCGTACAGTTGTTGAAGTGCGGAATTAAGAAAGCAATAGTTTCCTCTGTTTGGCAAGCCTTTAAATATTTCCGGGTCTTTTTTTCTGTATGATCCGATTACTATTTTTGATTTTTTTTCTTCAATTTTTTCTTTAGCTTTTTTTAGTTTATTCCATAATTTTTCAATATCTTTCGATATTTCCGCCAGCCTTTTTTTATTGTTTTTGTCATCTAAAACAGCCCCAAAAGTAAAAAGGCTAAATCTAGCTGTGGCGGCATTTTTTAACTTGGTTTGTAAAGTAAGAATTGGTTTAATTAGTATCGTATCTATTTCATTAATTTTAGTTAAACCGACAGGTTTAACTTTATTTTTAGCTGAAGCATCGGAGGTAAAATTTATTTTTTCAATTTCTTCACAGGCGTTTTTTATATCGTTTAAGTAGTTTTGACTTTTGCTTTTTGAGTAAGTGCCTTGGTTGTCTGTAGTATCTGTGTGAGTTTTGTTTTTTCTCCAGTTTTTAATAGCTTTTGAAATTTTTTCGGTTTCTTCTATTATTTGATCTAAAACACTTTTAATGTTAATATTGCTTTTGTCAACTTTAATATCTTTAAAGTTGACTTTTATTAGATCATTATAAAATTCATTGCGCTTTTTGTTTCTAAATAAACTCATTTTTATCACCTCAATTAATTTTTTGTAAAATTCACTATATACTTTCATTTTTTAAAAGTCAATAGGCAATTTTAACCAAAAAAATTAATTTTAATTATCCACTTGAAATTTATTTACAATGTGGTATAATAAATTAGTAAAATTCCCGGGTGTGGCGCAGTTTGGTAGCGCGCTTGAATGGGGTTCAAGAGGCCGCAGGTTCAACTCCTGTCACTCGGACCATATAAATAAATTTAAGCCCTCAGTTTTTCTGAGGGTTTTTTATTTTTGGGTTAAAAATAGATAAAATTTTTGAAATATACTTGACATTTATATATATATATAATGTGAGCATAAGCAGATGGTATTTAACGACTTTATTTTAAAAAAGGGAGGATTTTTATGGCACTTAGACAAAAGATTGAAGAAGCTTACAAAGTATGGGAAAAAAGATTGCAAGAAATAGCAAAAGATGTGGACCCAAAATCCAGCAATTATAAAGAGGTTTCTTCTAATGTAAAAAAATTAAAAGACGATCTTTGTAAATTTGCAGATGAATTTGATAAATATACAAAAATGTTATCAGAAAGCTATGATAAACCACTGCCACAAGCGTTATTTGATGATATGAACAAAAAAATAAAAGAAAATTTTGTTGAGAGAATTGCAAAAGAAAATAAGAATTTAATTTATATAAAAGAAAAAACAAAACCACTTGCAGATATTATAAAACAATATGCTCCGGCATTTTCTTATTTAAAATCCAAATTTGACAGTTCGCGAGATTTAGTATCATTTTTTGACAATGCTTCCGACAAATTTTATGAATCAGACGATGACTCTGATTTGGATAATGAATTTTCATTTATTCAAACAGCGTATTTCATCGCTCCAACACTTAATTCAATTAAGCAAGAACTGGAATTAAAAACAAAATTTTTGATAGCAAACGATGAGGAATATTTTAATGATAAGAAAAACAGTAACTTTTTTTCCAGGAAAGTAGTTAGACGTTTGTTCCCAAGTTTTTGGAGTTATTATAAAAATAGAGTCAAATATGGTAAACACACAATAGAAAAAGTAAAAGGCGATGTAAAAATATTTCCTAATGGCAAACCTTTGCCAAGCGAAGTCAAGCAAGCAGCTGTTGGCGATTGCTATTTAATGGCGTCGCTTATAGCACTGGCAAAAACAAATCCAAAAGCCATTACAGATTGCTTTGTGCAAGGGCTTGATAAAATAGAAAATGAAGATAATATTGATATAAGATTTTTTCGTCGCGCAGGAAGCTCAAAAGAAGCTGTAATAATTAGAATAAATAAGAAAAAAGTTATTGCACCAAAGCAAATTAAAAACGGGGCACTATGGCCGAAATTAATTGAAAAAGCATATGCTGTATACAGAAAAAATGGATATATTTTAGGTAGCCCTAAGCATTTGCATGGCGGTAGATTGGAAGAGTGCATATTTCCAATAACAGGTAAAGGCACACGATCAAACGGAAAATTTAATGAGGATATTATTTCTACTATAAAAGAGGCGCTTGACAAATCTGAATCGTTAACTTGTACTTTTAAGAAAAAATTTAAAATTATTAAGGACGTAAAAAGTCAAGAAAAAATAGAAATATTTAGTGATCATGCGTACGCTATTGTGGGCATTGACGATGCAAAAAAATATATTAGACTCATTAATCCTTGGAAA
>JAFQXU010000041.1 GCA_017406805.1 Clostridia bacterium
TCCCTAGTACGAGAGGACCGGGATGGACGGGCCGCCGGTGTACCGGTTGATCTGCCAAGATCATAGCCGGGTAGCCGAGCCCGGATTGGATAAACGCTGAAAGCATCTAAGCGTGAAGCCAACCCTAAGATGAGTTATCCGCGAGTGGATAGAAGGCTGGGAGGAGAAAGCTTGCTTTTTCTGATCAGAGGTTATTGAAGCTCACTTAAGAAGACCCCTTGAAGACTACGAGGTTGATAGGCTGCATGTGTAAGCATAGTAATATGTTTAGCTTGGCAGTACTAATTGGTCGTTCGTTTCTCCTTTTTGTTTCGTACTTTATCTGCTTCCTTTATTCGTTTTTCTCCTCTATTCTTCTTTTGAATAGAGGCTTTTTTATTGTTATAATTAGATTTTTATGGTATAATAATATGTAGTTGCTTTTTGTCGAAAGGAATGAGTAATTTTGAGTAGAAAACTTTTTTGTGAGTACGGACCTTTATTTTATAAAATTTCTTTATTTAAAGAAGCTAGAAAAAAAGATTTAGAAGATTTTATAAATGGTAAAAAATTTGCCAAATATAAAAATAAAAAAAATTTTAAGTATATTTGGAAAGGTGATAGTAGAATTTTATTGCGGAAATTGCATGGTATAGATATGCAATTACAAAAAAATAAAGTTGTAAATTTAAAAATTGCTGCTGAAAAAATTGATGGAATTGTTATTAATCCTGGGGAAGAATTTTCTTTTTGGAGTTTAGTAGGGAACACCACTAAAAGAAAAGGTTACCTTGAAGGTTTAATGATTAGTAGTGGTAAATTAACTAAAGGAATAGGCGGCGGTCTTTGCCAGATGGCTAATATAATTCATTGGTTAGTATTACATACACCACTTGTTGTTACAGAGTTACATCATCATTCTGATGCTCTTTTTCCTGATGTAAAAAGAAGAGTTCCTTTTGGGACGGGAACATCAATTGCGTATAAAAATTTTGATTATCGTTTTAAGAATACAACTAATTATCCGGTTCAGATAAGATTATGGTTAGATGATTTGTATTTATATGGTGAGATTAGAAGTACGGTTGAATTGCATGATAAATATAAAATTGTTGAAGAAGATAGTTATTATGCTAAAGAGGCAGATGGTAAATATTATAGAAATAGTAAAGTGTATAGGGTGATTATAGATAAAATTTCAAAGGAAATTAAAGCCAAAGAATTAGTGCTGAGTAATCATTCAAAGGTTTTGTATGACTATGAACTAATACCTAAAGATCAAATTAGGGAATAAGGTGTCTAAATTGTCTAAGAATTATTAGGTGAAAAAAATGAAAGAAAAAATAATTGATATTATTATACGATTGACGGGTTATGAGGATTTGCGAGATAATTTAAATGTAAATTTAATAGAAGATTATATATTAGATTCGTTAGCATTTATTGAACTTATGGCAGAATTAGAAAATGAATTTGATATTGAAATTCAGCCAACACAGGTTCCAAATGATACTTGGAATAGTATAGATAACATTGTAAAAATGGTTAAAGCAGAGATAGAAAAACAAAAAAGTGAAAAATTTTGATATAATTTATTCTAGTATGTGGCGTGGTAAAAAATACTGTTAAAAGATATATTAACTTTGCACTACGAAGATCTACGTTTGCAGATATGAAAAGGCCTTTAGTAGATTTCTTATTTATTATGAAAAATTTTATTTTTTATTGATTTTTATGATTTTTAGTGGTATAATATAAAAGGTTGTTTTTAACCAAATCCTTATCTCGAATCCGAGATCGTAAGTCCAAAAGGAGGTGCCATGAATATGGTAAATTACGAATTTGTGTTGGTTGCTTCAGTAAAACTTGGTGAAAAAACCGAGGAATTAATTTCTAAATTTAAAGAATTAATTGAAAAAAATGCTGAGCTTAAAGACATGAACAGATGGGGAAAGAGAAAACTTGCATATCTGATCAACAAAGAGCCTGAAGGTGAATATGTTGTTTTTGATTTTGCAACAAATGACTCAAATTTCCCAAAAGAATTAGATCGTATTTGTCAGATTACTGATGGTGTTTTAAGAACCATAATAGTAAAAAAATCTGCATAAAGAGGTGTAATTATTATGTTGAATGTAGCAGTTTTAACAGGTAGATTGGTAGCTGATCCGGAGTTAAGACACACTCCGAACGATACCGCTGTAACGAGTTTCACCATTGCGGTAAATCGCAGATTTGCAAGAAGCCCAGAAGAAAGGCAAACAGACTTTATAGATATAGTTGCTTGGAGAAGTACCGCAGAATTTATATGTAAATACTTCAAAAAAGGTCAACTGATTTCTATTGAAGGTTCTATTCAAACGCGTTCTTATCAGGATAAAGAAGGAAATAAACGCAAGGCTTTTGAAGTTATTGCAAATAATGTTCATTTTGTTGAATCTAAAAAAGAAAGCAGCAATGAAGGTTCGGATTTTGAAGAAAAATCAAATGAAAATTTTGCTGAATATTCAAACGGAAACGACAGTGATTTTCAAACAATAGAATCTGATGATGATTTACCATTTTAATTTTAAAACCAAAGGGGGAAAATAACTTGGCAGAAAAAACAGAAAAACGCGATAATAGAAATAATCGCAAAATGAGAAGAAAAGTATGCAATTTTTGTGTTGATAAAACATTAGAAAATATTGATTATAAAGATGTCGGAAAGCTAAGACGCTTTATTTCTGAAAGAGCTAAAATTTTACCGCGCAGAGTAACAGGAACATGCGCAAGACATCAGCGCGAACTTACCACAGCTATTAAACGCGCACGTTATTTAGCTTTGCTTCCATATACCAGTGATTAATTAGTGTTAAATTTTTAAATAATGCAAAAAGTTAAAAGCAAGCACGAATTATATTAATTCATGCTTGCTTTTGTTTTTTATTTATGATATAATAATATTATGACTTTATTAGCATCAACCAGGAGGAAAGAAATTATGAAAACGTATTTAAAACTAATGTCCGGAGTGTTAGCTGTACTTACTATTTCGTCTCCGACATCACTTGCGGCAAACCCAAATCAGTCAGAAGACAAACCGCGCCCATTAGTAGAAAGATTAGGAGCTTTTGCTTGGCCTACTGCAATAATAGGTGGGGTTGTAATTGCGGGCTTAATCTGGCGTAGATTAATATTAAATAATTTAAGAATAATATTAAATAATTTAAGAAACAAAGAAGAATTTATGGCCAGAGTAGAATATGCATTAAAAGATGTGAATAGTATAGAGGGCGTAAAATGTTATTTGGATCCACTTGAAGGAGCATTGGGGCATTGTGTTGAACATAATCAAAGGATTTATTTTGGTGGAGCGTTCAATACATTAAAATACGAAGTGCAAAATTCGAATAATGTCAATGATGCAAAAAGGGAATTACTGAACGGGTTAAATGAAATTCTAAACACTTTTAAAATAGACTTTGATATCTTACGTGAAATTATTAAAAACCCAAGAAATCCATACCTAGATTATAATGCATATAGGGATGACGATCAGGATAAAAACTCATTTGAAGTGATTATTAAAAATGGTAATGTCGCCATGGTAGAAGAACTTTTAAACAATGGTGTTAATATTAATAATACATATACTGATGGAAAAACACTTCTGCATTATGCGGCTATTTACGGCAAAAGGGATATAGTTGAATTACTATTGGTTAGAGGAGCTAATATTAATGCTATGGATAACGGAGGACACACGCCTCAGTATTATGCGGATGAGCGAAATGAATTGGATATAGTTAATTTGCTACTCCAAGCCTACCCAGCATACTATCAAGGTCAAAACCAAGGCCAAAACCAAGTTCAAGGCGTAGGCCAAGATGAAGATCAAGGCGTAGATCAGGACGTAGATCAAGGCGTAGATCAAGGCGTAGATCAAGGCGTAGATCAAGGCGTAGATCAAGGCGTAGATCAAGGCGTAGATCAGGACGTAGATCAGGACGTAGATCAGGACGTAGATCAAGGCGTAGATCAAGGCGTAGATCAGGACGTGGATCAAGGCGTAGATCAGGACGTGGATCAAGGCGTAGATCAGGACGTGGATCAAGGCGTAGATCAAGGCGTAGATCAGGACGAAGTTCAGGACGAAGTTCAGGACGAAGTTCAGGACGAAGTTCAGGACGAAGTTCAGGGCGTAGATCAAGGTGAAAACAGTAGTGACAATTACTCTGATTCTTTGCTTTGGGCTGCAGATATAGGTGATGTGGGAACGGCTGAGTCCGCATTGATACGAGGAGCTGACATTAATGCTAAAAATAATGACGGCGATACACCTTTACATTTAGCAGTCCGTAATGATAAGCAGGATATGGTTAAGTTTTTATTGGAGCACGGAGCTGACATTAATGCTAAAAATAATGACGGCAATGCACCTTTATATTTAGCCGTTCTTAATAATTATCAGGATATGGTTGAATTACTATTGGATAACGGAGCTAATATTAATATTAAAAATAGTGATGGAAAAACGGCTCTGCATAATGCAGTTTGCTTTAGTAATCGTATTGTAGTTGGATTACTATTGGATAGAGGAGCTGATATTAATGCTAAAGATGAGGATGGCTACGTGCCGTTGCATTATGCAGCTATTTACGGCAAAGGGGATATAGTTGAATTACTATTGGATAGAGAAGCTAATGTTAATATTAAAAATAATTATGAAAAAACGCCTCTGCATTATGCGGCCTATAGTAATAATAAACAAAATGATATATTTTACAAAACGAATATAATTAAATCACTATTGAATCACGGAGCTAATATTGATGCTAGAGATAAGTATGGATGCACGCCTCTGCATTATGCAGTTGATGATCGTAAACGTAGTAAGCGTATAATTGAATTACTATTGGATAGAGGAGCTGATATTAATGCTACAGATAAGAATGGAAAAACGCCCCTGCATTATGCGGTTAATACTAATGTTCCGGCACTGGTTAAATTATTATTGAATAAAGGAGCTAATATTAATGCTATGGATAACGGAGGACGCGTGCCTCGGGATTATGCGAAAAGTCAGGATATAATTAATTTACTAGACCAAGCTCAGAATCAAGCCCATAACGAAGATCAAGGCGAAGATCAGGACGTAGATCAAGGCGAAGCCCATAACGAAGATCAAGGCGAAGATCAGGACGTAGATCAAGGCGAAGCCCATAACGAAGATCAAGGCGAAGATCAGAACGTAGGCCAAGATGAAGATCAAGGCGAAGCCCATAACGAAGATCAAGGCGAAGATCAGAACGTAGGCCAAGATGAAGATCAAGGCGAAGATCTGGATATAGATCTGGACGAGATTTTTTCTATAGAAATTAATAATAAAGTTAGGAAATTTCCGCAAAAAGAATTCCGTAAGTTTCTTAAAAAAGAATACGTTGAAGGACAAAATAAAGAAGAATTAGAAGGACATAGTAAAGAAGAATTAGAATGTATAGGATGCTGGGAAAATTTTTCAGAAAGATTGAACGAATTAGTTAGCGTTTTTGATTGTAAAAGTGTTGATAAGGACGGAAATGCTCATCCGTTTTATAAACATTTTATATGTAAAGAATGCCTCAAACAACTTTTGGAACAAGGTAAAGATATCTGCCCAAAGTGTGGTGCAAAATTAGTTGCTCAAAATAATTAAAGTGCCCAAGGAAATTAAGAAATATAACTATAAAAAAGCGCCCTATGTGGGCGCTCTTTTATTTGTAGTTTTTTATTAGTTTGATTACCAGCTCTTCTATCACAAGTTTTGGGTTTATGGTGGTTGATTTTAATTTTAAATCGGCTTCACTTAAGTAATCAAGCGATTTAATTATGTTTTCCAAACTGATATTTTTAGATTTTTGCACAGCGTTTTTTATGCGGAATTCTTTGTTTTTGTAGTCAAAAACGTCTTTTAAGTCCATAGGATTTTCATTTTTTACCGTGTAAATTTTCGCCCTGTATAAATCGATATATTCAGACGACAAAACCGCCACAATCCCAATAGGATCCTCTTTTTGCTCAAATAATTCTTCTAGTATTGCCAGTGATTTTTTGTAATCTTTTAAAAATAGTGATTTCGGCAAGTCAAATATATTTCTTTTTGATTTGTATTCCGAGATTATTGAAATGGAGTCTTTGGTAATAACATCTTCTTTTTCTTTTAAGCATATTTTCTCCAGCTCGTTTTTAAGGCCTTTTATGTCTGTGTTTGGGCAGAGTTTAATAATTAATTCTGAATATTCCTGCGGTAAATCTTTTCCGTATTCTTTTTTTGCCCAAAATATAAGTTGTTTTTCAAGGGGTATGTCTTTTGAATTCAGGTTAATGTAAATTCCTTTTTCTGCTATTATTTTTTGAATTTTTTTGAATTTTGAAATTTCTTTTTTCCCGTTTGGTGCGGTGTTGTTACAAATTATAAATACACAGTATTCGGGGATGTCGGCAATTATATTTATTAAATTTTGAATTGCTTCTTCGGTTATGTTACCCCAAGAAATATTATTTATAATTACGCACTTTTTTTCTGAGTTTATAGGCAGCGTTTCAACGGCAACTTCAATTTGGCTTAAATTTAAACCGTTTTCCTCGCTGAAATAAGTTTTATTAAAGTCGTTTAGTTCGTTTTCCGAAAAAAGATTTTTTTCAATTGTATTTTTGCAGTAGTTCACCAAGTATTCTTCGCCTGAAAGCAGATAAATATTGGTTTCTTTTTTGGTTGGATTTTTTTTAAACTCTTTAAAATTTATTTCCGGCATTTATTTAAACCTCCTAATAGAATAATCGCCCCGACGGTTAAAAAATATATTAATATTTCCCTGATAAAAAGTGGAAAATATATTTGGGCTGTTTATTTTATTTATGTATTTTTCTGCGTTGTTTTTTGAATCTGAAATTATTATATCCTTAAATCTTATTTTTTTGTAGTTCATTGGTAGCCCACAACATACCAAAACATCACAATCAAGCCATGAAGGCGGCATATTTTCGGCATCTCCGCCGTTTGGAAGTATTAATATTGTTTTTTCTTGATTTTTAATTTTTATATATGCCGTATTTTTTATTATTTTTGAGTTTATTTCTGTGTTGTCCCAAATTTTTGTTTTTGAATTTTTGTGATAGCAAAGTTTTTTTGTTTTTTCTGGAGCAGAAATTTCATAGGGGATATTTTCTGCGGAGTATTCCAGATTATCTGGCGAAAGACTTTTTACTTGACTTTCTAAACTGCTTAAGTTTAAATCTTCAGATGCCGTAAGATTAATATAACTTATGTTTCCGGTGGTATTAAGTGTATCTTCATTTATATAAGTTGTGTTTTTTAGCGACAAAACTGCTGCTTTTTCGCCGTTTTTAGAAAGTACAATCTCAATTCCGCTGCCGCAGTTTGCAATGCAAACCGAGGTTGTGTTGTAGGTTAGCACTTGATTTGAAATTACACCGGTTAAAAGTACCATTACGGATAGCAAAGAGATGAGTTTAAAATATTTTCGTGGATTATTTAAAAATATGCCGATTGATATAAGCGCCAAAGTAAATATCAACCACAAAATTATATATCCGTAATCCATTAAAATTAGTGCATATGGAATTTTTGATAGCATGCTCGTGATGTTTAGTATATATTTGGATATTAATCCGCAAATTATAGACAGCGGTTTTATTATAAATGAAAACAAGTTAAAATTTACCACAGTGAGTATATTCATTAAAAGGGAAATAACCAATAAAACCGTTACGGGCAACATTATTAATACGTTTGACAGTATAAATATGGTAGAAAATTTTTTAAAAAAGAGTATAGAAATAGGGAAGTTGGTAATAGCGCAAGATAAGCTTATTGAAGTGGCGGAAAAAATATAATTAAAAGGCTTAAATTTTAATTTAAGCAGCGATTGTAGTTTAGAATAAATAGGATTGTAAAAAATAATTATTCCCAAAGTAGATAAAAAGCTTAGCCACAGTGAAATACTGTAAGCATAATGTGGGAAAATAGCACACGTCAGCCCAACTGCGATCCCAAGTGAATTCGGCTGGTCGGCGTCTTTTTTTATTGCTCTGGAAAGATAAAAAATTATAATCATTATTCCGGATCTTAGCACAGATGGTGTAAAACACGTTATTGCCATAAAAAACAGTATTGTCCCGGAAGTCAGCAAGCAAGCGTGAGGAATTTTGAGTTTTAATTTTAAAAGAATAAAAAATATAAACGCGCTTATAATCGATAAATGAATTCCCGAAACCGTTAGTAGATGATAAATACCCGTAATATCAAAAATTTTCTTAATTTCCGGAGAGAGTTCATTTTTTTCTCCAAGCAAAATTCCGTTTATCATTGTGGCATAGTCTTTTGGTAGATTCTTTTTCGTCGCGGAAATTAAATCTTTTCTTGTTTTTAAAATGTAGTACCAAAACGGCGGGGAAGTGCATTTTTGAATTTTAATTTCTTTATGCTCATAAATTTTCCCCAGCAAATGCGCGCTTTTTGATTTGCTGTAAATTTTAGATTTTATTTCACTGTCTAATGGCTTATATAAATAAGCTTGGCATGTGATTTTATCGTATACATCGCCTTCGGGCATTTTGCTTGAATATGCTAAAATTTTAAGATTATTCACATTTTGATCGCCGATTTTTTCTATATCTATGGTGCAGTAATATTTATTTTTCTTTTTATAAGGTATGTCGGAAATTGTGCCAGTGATTGTTGTTTCGGCGGAGTCGTATTTTTCTACTTTTGCAGTGTTATTTAAGTTAAAAAAATATACCAGCGATGCGGCAAAACAGGTTATAAATAAAACCGGAAAAACTTTAAAACTTCTTACTTTTGGGATTAATACAGAAGTTAAAAAAAGTGCGCCAAAAGTAACAACCACATAAAATATGAGCCGGTTTGGTATGAATATTAAAAAAAGTAAAATTATAAAATACGAAAATCCTACAAATGCAAAAGGCCGCTGCATTTTTACCTTCCTTTAAAATTTTATTTAATTTAATTATATCGTAATTGCGGCTGCGATGTCCAATAAATTAAAATGGTAGGTAGTTTTTGACCACTTTGCTTAATTTTTTAAATTTCTACTTGATATTTATATGAGGTTGTGTATAATTTAATGTAAGTGCATGGCACTTAACGACTTTATTTTAAAAAGGGGAGGATATTTACGATGGCATGGACATTAAAGGAATCAGACATCAAATCATTATTAAAATGGGCAAGAAGTGACACAAAAAAATTGGTCATTGCAGGGATTAAGGGAAAAGTGGTTGAGTTTGCAAAGATTTTGGTCAAATATAATTTTTTTGGAACGCTTGATTCTAGTATGGCATCTATAATTATAGCGTTTATCATTTGCTGTATAAAATCAAAAGATCCTGATCTTAAAAAATTTGGATTGAGTGCGTTGCGAGATGGTAGTAGCTTAAATAAACTTTTTGAATATTTAAAAGAAGGCGACGGAAAAAAAGTAAAATATTATATGGGCAGTTATTTTCAAGCTGCATTAGGTACAGTATTACAAACAGCACTGCCCGATGATAAAGATAACGGTATTGATAACAAAGATAAGCGGGCAAAAATAATAAAAAGCTTTATTAATCAAGCGGGAAAAATTACGCCGTGGGGAATTAACAAAAAGGATGTTTCTAATATTTTACATGAATTAATCGGTAAAATTAGCAAAACTTCAAACATTCTTATGATGGATGAAGAAGGCAAAAAAGCAGAAAAAATTAGGGAAGCAGAAAGTATGTTTAAAGAAAAACTAATAAATGAAAGGAAGAAAGAGTTTAAAGAAATTAAACCTGATGTACCAGATACAGCAGAGATAGAACAAGCCTTAAAATCTCAATCACACAATGTGAAACTAATAAAAGAAAGGTACGGCGAGCTTGAAAAAGTTAAATCTGATTTTACACCAAATAAAAAAAGCAGCAAAAAAGCAGCAAATGAAGCCATAAAATTTACACAATTATCACTATTTGATATTCTATTAGGAACAGATGCTTTCTTTAAACCTGATTTAGAAATCGCGCGAAGAGTAACACGACTGTTAGATCATGGTGCAAATCCTAATGTACAAAACGAATGGGGAATTACACCTTTACACGTAGCAACAGAAAATATTAAGCCCAATACAGTCAAACTACTATTAGATCGCGGCGCTGATCCTAATATTCAGGATAACCGTGGGTGTGTACCGTTGCATTATGTGGCAGCAGCGAATGATAAAAAAATGTTAGAGTTATTGCTAGATTACAGAGTTGATCCTAATATTCAAAACGACGCTGGTAATACCCCATTACACTATGTAGCTATCCATAACAATAAAGGCATATATAATAACTTATTAATTAAGCATGGTGCAAATCCTGATATTAAAAATAAAAAAGGAGAAACACCCAAAGAAATTATGGAACGCAACACGAAAAAATAAAAATTCTTAAAATAACAAATAAAAAAGCGCCCATACGGGTGCTTTTTATTTGCAGTTTTTCAAATTAGCCGGGCGGCCAGTCAAGTTTTCTGCCACCAAGAACGTGAAAATGAATGTGATTTACGGTTTGCCCTCCGTCTGCGCCGCAGTTGTTTACGATTCTAAATCCGTTTTTTAGGTTTAATTTTTTTGTAATTTCTGCAATTTTTATAAATATATAAGAAATGATGTCTTTATTTTCTGGGGTTATTTTTTCTGCAGATTCTATATGTTTTTTTGGTATAACCAAAAAGTGAATTGGCGCCGCGGGGTTTATATCGTTGAATATCAAAATTTTTTCATCTTCATAAATTATTTTAGAGGGTATTTCTTTGTTAATTATTTTGCAAAATATACAGTCCATAAATTTTTAAAACTTCCTTTTCAAAAAAATTCATCTGATAAATTGTTTATATTATTTATCAAATAGTGTGTACAAAAAAATATTTTATATTATTAGTTTAAAATTGTCAATTGTAAAAAATAAGAAATATTAAAATTTAGAAAAGCCCTTGATATTGTTGGGGTTGTGTAGTAATATAATTATTGTAAAACTTTGGTAAGACGAAAGTCTTTTAAAGTAACTATTAATTTTTAGAAAGTGTGATTTTTTTATGGAAAATTGTACTGGTATAGCTAAACCAAAAGGGTTTATGAAAGGCTTTAAAGACGGCATGCCAATTGCACTTGGTTATATACCGATTTCAATAGCGTGTGCTATATCAGCCATTAAAGCGGGGCTGAGTTTCGGTGTTTCAGAGCTTTTGGGTGCGGTTCTTTTTACAGGTACAGGGCAACAAGCAGCAATAAACTTATTAAAAGGCGGCGAAACAGCAATAATAATGTATGCTATTACATTATTTGTAATAAATTGCAGATATATGCTTTTTGCAATATCAATAGCCCAAAGATTTGAAAAAGGAATGAAGCTTTGGCAAAAAATTCTTTTTGGAATTTTAAATACCGACGAAATATTTGGCTTTGCAATGAAAGAAAAAGGAACTCTTAACCCTTCTTATTTGTTAGGTCTTGGAACATCACCATATATAGGCTTTTTCGTTGGCACAACGGTTGGTTCACTCGTAACGGATTTATTGCCGGCATCTATAAGTTCGGCACTTGGCATTATACTTTTTGCAATGTTTATTGCAATAATTGTTCCGGCAGCAAAAGAATCCAAATCGGCCAGAGGAGTTATTTTTATTGCACTGGCGTTGAGTGTTGTTATGGAATGTGTTCCAGCAATAAAAGTTTATTTAGACGCATCTTGGATAATTATTATTTGCGCTATTGCAACTTCCTTAATCGGCGCATGGCTATTTCCTATTAAAGAAGAAGGGGGAAAATAGTATATGATGAGCGAACAAAATTTTATATATGCGATTTTTGCAATGTGCGGCGTAATGCTTGCGGTTAAAGTGATTCCAATCCTGTTTTGCAAAGAAAAAATTAAAAATACCTTTATAAAATCATTTTTAGAGTACATTCCCTTTGCGGTTTTAACTTCAATGACAATACCAGAAATTTTTCATTCTACAAGCAGTGTTATTTCAGCAACAATAGGTTTTGTGGTAGCCATTGTTTTGGCATATGTCGGCCAAAGCCTTGTAATAGTGGCGTTATCTACCACTTTAGTGGTGTTTATCGCCGAGCAAATAATGCACATGATGTAAATAAAACAAACAAAAGCCCACCTGCTTAAAACAGGTGGGTAATCTTATATACGTTTTAATTATGGGGTTTTAATCCTGCTTGGCGGCAAACTGGGCATTTGGCTGTTTCTCCGTCATCAGTTAATAGCTGCTGAGCACATCCATTGCACAAATAATGCCCAAAGGGGTAGTCAATGGCGTACCCACAATCAAAAATACAGCAAAGG
Organism: Clostridia bacterium; assembly: GCA_017406805.1. GTDB lineage: Bacteria > Bacillota > Clostridia > Oscillospirales > Acutalibacteraceae > UMGS1491. The sequence goes on from JAFQXU010000041.1 coordinate 12,349, forward strand.
TCGTTAGCACCAAATTCATCTAAGCATATCGGGCATTCTCTCATTTCGCCATTTGCCAAAGAACGCCGGAATTCATCTTGCGGGAAATCTTGCAACCTATAAACGTCTCGGCTGGCGTGGCAAAAGGTCTTGGTATGTTCGGCCACGATTGTCCCTTATAGTAGGATCAGCGCCGTGAGTTAGCAATAACTCTATTATTTCTCTCCGATTTCTGTCTGCCGCGATGTGCAAAGGTGTTACGCCGTCATTGTTTTTTGCATCAATATCGATTTTTTTGTGTTGTAACAATAGTCCTACTATTGCTATATTGTTACGAAGCACCGCATAGTGCAAAGGTGTCACACAATTATTATCTTTTACATTAGGATCAGCGTTGTGATCTAGCAAAAGCTGTACTATCCCTCTATTGTTTTCAAGTACCGCTTGGTGCAAAGGTGTTTGACCAGCATTATTTTTTGTATTAGGTTTAGCACCGCGATCTAGCAATAATCTTACTATTTCCATATCGCCGTGAAATGCCGCCAAGTGCAAAGGTGTATTACCTTTATGGTCTTTTTCATTAGGGTCAACACCGTTATCTAGCAGTTTCTCTATTATTGATGATGTTAATTCTTCGTTCACCGCTACGTACAAAGGTATGGCGTTAAAGTCAGTTATTCGATCTAGAAATAACTTAATTATTCTTTTATTGTTTCCCACATAATCTAAAGGTTTGTAACCGTATTTATTTTTTATATTAGGCATGGCGTCGTGATCTAGCAAAAGCTTTACTATTTCTGTAAATCCTTCGTTTACCGCTAAGTGCAACGGTGTATTTCCATTTTCATCTTGTATATTAGGGTTAGCACCACGATCTAGCAGTAGGCGTACTATTTTTTCATAATTTCTACTTGTTGCCACACTCAAAGGTGTGTTACCATTAAGGTTTTTTATATTAAAATCAATATTAGGCCGCTGTAGCATTAGCTTTACTATTTCTGTAAATCCTTCGCTCGCTGCCTCGTGCAAAGGTGTGTTACCGTTGCTGTCTTGTATGGTAGGATTAATATTAGGGCATTTTCGCAGTAATTCCTCTGCTATATCATAATTTTCATCGTCAAATGCGATGTGCAAAGGTGTCATACCTGTACCATTATCCATTTGTATATTAGGGTCAATATTAGGTTGTTGTAGCAGTAGATCTATTAATTCACTATTGCCCTGAAACACCGCCCAATTCAAAAGTGAACCGCCAGAAAAATCAATGATTTTCGGAGAATTCACGAGATCCGGGTTAGTTTTAAATATTTCTGCTATGGTTTTGAAATCATTTGATTCCACAGCTTTTCTTAATTGTTTTATTAGTGTGGCAGTATTTGCAGCATTTTTTGCAGCTTCTTTTTTCTCCGGTGTAAAATCAGATTTAACTTTTTCTAGTTCTTTTTTTAGTTCTTCTTTGCTTTCTGTTATGGTATTAACTAGAACCTCAATCATTTCGTTTTGATCTGAATCAAAACCGGAAGGAGTAATTTTTTTGGCCTGCTTTACAAAGTTTGCTATAATTTTTGACCTTTCAAGCATATTTTCTTCGCCGGGAATAACCATTTCCAGAATTTCATTTAATGGTTTTTCCAAACATTTTTGAATTAAGGATTTTATTCGTTGACCGTCGCCTTTCTTTAAATTATTAAGTAATTTAAATGAATCATGACCTTTTTGTTTTGATGTTTTTCCAAACTGTTTAATTTTGTCATCCTTGGCTTGTCTGCAATAAGTATAAAAAGCAATAATTATTAATGCCATTTCAAAGTGTGTTGCCGCCTTCCAATTATATTCTCTCAGTAGCTTTGGGACATCAGTACTTCCAATAATAAATGCAAGTACTAATTTTTTTGTTGTGGGTTTTACTTGCTGTTGTTTTAATGCTAATTCAAAGTTTGCTTTTTTTAATATTCCCGGCATGAGTATCCTCTCCTTTTTAAAATAAAGTCGTTAAGTGCCATGCACTTACATTAAATTATATACAAAAGCATATAAATGTCAAGTAGAAATTTGTAAAAATATAAAAAAGCCACAAAATAAATATTTTGCCCGAATTTGACCTATACTTGAAAATGGGGTATAATTAACTAATTAAATTAGTATAACAACAAGGAGATAAACATGAGCATAAAAAAATACGACAACGAGAGTATATCTTCTTTAAAAGGTGCCGACAGAGTCAGAAAACGCCCGGGCGTTATTTTTGGTTCAGATGGTATAGAGGGCTGCGAGCATTCTGTTTTTGAAATACTTTCCAATTCTATAGACGAAGCCAGAGAAGGCCACGGAAACATAATAAAAATTACTCGTTTTAAGGATAATTCCATTGAAGTGGAAGACAAGGGCAGAGGAATTCCCGTTGATTTTAATAACAAAGAAAAAAAGTTTAACTGGGAGCTTCTTTTTTGCGAGCTTTATGCCGGTGGAAAGTATAACACGCTCAGCCAGCAAAGCTACGAGTATTCTTTGGGGCTAAACGGCCTTGGACTTTGCTCCACTCAGTATGCTTCTGAATATATGGACGTTGAAATTAAACGTGATGGGTTTATTTATAAACTTCATTTTGAAAAGGGCGAAAACGTTGGCGGCCTTCAAAAAGAGGAATACACACGCAAAGATACCGGTTCAAGAATAAAATGGAAACCCGACCTTAATGTTTTTACGGATATTTCTATTCCGTATGAATATTTTGTGGATGTTTTAAAGCGCCAGGCGGTTGTAAATGCCGGTATAAAGTTTGTTTTGAAGTATCAAGACGAAAGCGGCTTTAAAGAGCAAGAATTTTTGTATGAAAACGGTATTTCCGACTATGCCGCAGAGCTTTTGGGAGAAAATTATTTAACTCCTGTGCAAAATTGGGCGCTTGAAACCAAAGTAAAAGACAGAGAAGATAAACCTTTTTATAAATTAAAGGTTAATGTTGCCATGGCTTTTTCAAACAAAATAAATTTGGCGGAGTATTACCATAATTCAAGCTTTTTGGAGCATGGTGGTGCGCCGGAAAAGGCTGTGAAAAGTGCGTTTGTTTCTGAAATTGATGCATATCTAAAGCAAAACGGAAAATATACAAAAAATGAAAACAAAATAAACTTTTCGGATATAGAAGATTCGCTTGTTATAATTATATCTTCGTTTTCCACCGTTACTTCCTATGAAAACCAGACAAAAAAATCCATAACAAACAAAGGAATACAAAACGCAGTTACACAAATGCTTAGAAGGCATCTGGAAGTTTATTTTATAGAAAATCCCGAAGATGCCGAAAAAATTGCAAATCAAGTTTTAATTAACAAACGTAGCCGGGAAGATGCCGAAAAAACGAGACTAAATATAAAGAAAAAACTTACAAGCAGCATGGATATGGCGAGTAGGGTTGCAAAATTTGTGGATTGCCGAAGCAAAAAAGCCGAAGAAAGAGAGCTTTTTATCGTGGAAGGCGATTCTGCTCTTGGTGCGTGTAAACAAGCCAGAAATCCTGATTTTCAGGCTATAATTCCAATAAGAGGTAAAATACTTAATTGCTTAAAAGCAGATTATGGCAGGATTTTTAAAAGCGAAATAATAACTGATTTGATAAGAGTTTTAGGCTGCGGTGTGGAAGTAAGGACATCTAAAACCGCAAAAGATTTGTCTTCGTTTAGTTTGGATTCTTTGAAATGGAACAAAGTGATTTTGTGTACGGATGCTGATGTTGACGGCTTTCAAATTAGGACTCTTTTGCTGACAATGATATACAGACTGACACCAAAATTAATCGAATCGGGTAAGGTGTTTATTGCAGAGTCGCCGCTTTACGAAATAAGCACAAAAAAAGAAACGTATTTTGCATATAATGAGAGTGAAAAAGAAGAATTTATAAAGAAGATAGGCAGCGAAAAGTATACAGTTCAGCGTTCAAAAGGTCTTGGTGAAAACGAGCCGGATATGATGAACTTTACCACGATGAATCCAAAAACTAGAAGGCTTATTAAAGTTTTGCCGGAAGATGCAGAGGCCACCGCAAGAACTTTTGATATTCTTTTGGGTGATAATCTTTCCGGAAGAAAAGAGTATATTATAGAAAACGGACATTTGTATTTGGATAATTTAGACATAAGCTAAAGGCGGGTGAAATAAAATGGCAATGAAAAAGAAAAACAAAGAAAAAATTCGTAATTCTGCAGGTGTTAGTGGTTTTATATATAACGCCGGAGAAATTTTGGAAGAAAAAATAGTAAATACACTTGAAAAGAACTACATGCCCTATGCCATGAGCGTTATAACTTCCAGGGCGATTCCTGAAATAGATGGCTTCAAACCTTCTCACAGAAAACTCCTTTTTACGATGTATAAAATGGGGCTTTTAAGTGGAACTCGTACAAAGTCTGCCAATATAGTCGGCCAAACAATGAAGCTTAATCCTCATGGCGACAGCGCAATTTATGACACAATGGTTCGAATGAGCAGGGGATACGAAGCTCTTTTGCATCCGTATGTTGATTCCAAAGGAAACTTTGGTAAATTTTATTCCAGGGATATGGCTTGTGCAGCTTCAAGATACACTGAAGCTAAATTGGAAAACATCTGCAAAGAATTATTTAAAGATATAGATAAAGACACGGTTGATTTCGTGCCAAATTACGATAATACTTTAAAAGAGCCGTCGCTTTTGCCGTGTACATTTCCGTCTGTTTTGGTAAATTCAAACACGGGTATAGCAGTTGGAATGGCTAGTTCGATTTGCCCTTTTAATTTAAAAGAAGTTTGCGAAACGGCAATTGCTTATATAAAAAATCCTGAGCATGAAATATCTTCAACCCTTCTTGCGCCTGATTTTCCGGGTGCGGGTGAGATAATTTACGACAAAGCAAAACTTGAAGAAATTTATAAAACGGGCCGCGGCGGGATAAAAGTTCGCGCAAGATATAAATATGACAAAAAATATAATTGTATAGATATTATTAATATTCCTCCTACAACAACAAGCGAAGTGATAATTGAAAAAATAGTGGAGCTTGTCAAAAGCGGAAAAGCAAGAGAAATTTCCGATATTCGTGATGAAACCGGGCTTGATGGTCTTAAAATAACGATTGATTTAAAACGAGGGACAGACCCCGACAAATTAATGATTAAACTCTTTAAGCTTACTACGCTTGAAGATACGTTTTCTTGTAATTTTAATGTTTTGGTCGGCGGAACTCCAAAGGTTATGGGAATTCGTGAAATTTTGGAGGAATGGACGGCTTTTAGGGCGGAATGTATTAGAAGAAGAACGGCTTTTGACCTTGCAAAAAAACGCGATAAACTGCATCTTCTTGAGGGCCTTAATAAAATACTTATTGACATCGATAAAGCAATAAGTATAATTCGTAAAACGGAAGAAGAAGAAAATGTTGTTCCAAATTTGATGAAAGGGTTTGGAATTGATGAAATTCAAGCGGAATTTGTGGCAGAGATTAAACTTCGCCATTTGAATCGTGAGTATATTTTAAAACGCACAAGCGAAATTGAAGATTTAAAGCGTGAAATAGCCGAACTCGAAAGTGTTCTTTCTAAAAAAGAAAAAATTTATAAAATTATAATAAAAGAGCTTACAGCGGTTTCAAAAGAGTACGGCAAACCCCGCAGCAGCCTTCTTATTTATCCGGAAGATACCGAATTTTACGAAGAAGAAGTTGTTGCGCCTGATTACCCCGTAAGATTTTTTATTACAAAAGAGGGATACTTCAAAAAAATCACTCCGCAGTCGCTGAAAATGAATTCGGAGCAAAAATTAAAAAGCACCGATGAAGTAATGGAAGAAATCGAAGGAAGTAACCATTCCGATTTGCTGTTTTTCACGGATAAATGCCAGGTTTATAAGGCAAAGGGGTATAATTTTTCAGATAGCAAAGCCAGTAGCATGGGTGATTATATTCCGGCGGCTCTTTCGTTTGAAAAAGGGGAAAGACCCGTTTACATGGCGGTTACAACGGATTATAACGGATTTGTTTTGTTTTTCTTTAAAGGCGGAAAAGTTTCAAAGGTGGATATGAAAGCCTATGAAACAAAAACTAATCGTAAAAAATTAATTAAAGCGTACAGTGACCTTGACGATTTGGTTGCCGCATTTTATGTGCGTGAGGATAAAGACTTTTTAATTACGTCTTCTTCGGGGAAAATTTTGATATTTAATACTGCAGCGATAAGCCTTAAGCAGACTAAAAACACGCAAGGTGTTGCAGTTATGAAGCAAAAGAAAGGCCATAGGGTTGTAAGCGCCGAGGAATATCAAAGCGGAAGATTTATTGATGAAAAGATTTACAGGGCGAAAAATATACCCGCAGGCGGCAAGCTGCCAAGCAGCGAAACTACCGATTGCGAACAGCTCACGCTGTAATAAAATTCATAAAATAGAGGTATGATTATGGAAAAAACATTGAATAAAGCAAACTCAAAAATTATCGCATTGTTTGCAGTGTTTCTGTTATTATTTAGTTTTTCCGTTGTAAAAAAAATTCTCAATATAAGCTTTCCGGCTACAGGCCAATTAGGCTCCCTTTGGTATTGGAATTATATTTTGTTAGGTTTGGTATCTGTATTTTATATTTTCAAACTGCATAAATTCTATATTATGGATTTCATTACAGCGGTTGCGTTCGGAATAGCTATGTCTTTGCAAAGTGGTTTTAATCCCATTATTACACCTATTAGCGTTATTGCGTATTATTCGGCTTGCCAGATATTTAGAATGTATAGTTATGAAAACAAGATATTTAAGCTTGATTATAAAACTATTTTAAATCATATCGGATTTGGAATTCTGATAGGCATATTGCCGGCGATACTTAATGTTTTGGAATTTTACATACAAGACGGATATACACTGCCACAATTTAGTATAAATAAATTTTTCCCTGCAGTCGTACGAGCGTTGCAGCCCGGTATAAGTGAAGAAATTGTATTTAGATTTTTTCTATATGCTTTTGTATTAAATGCGTTTAAGGGAAAAATTCCAAAAACGAAGTTTGCCACTGTTATGACGTATGCATTATTGATAATTCCCCACTGCGTTATGCACTATCCCGCAAGTGATTTTATCACTAACCCGTTGGGGACAGTATTAAATCTGATTTATATGTGCTGTGTTTTTGGAGTACCTTCGGTTTGGCTTTTGAAACGCAAAAGTTTATACCCCGCCATGGCATTTCATTGGTTTGTCGATTTTATAAGATTTTGGATTGTCGGGCATTAATTTTAGACTAAAAAACAGATTGCGAGCAGCTCACGCTGTAATATATTTTATAAATTTGGAGGAAACAAATATGTGTGATGTGAGAAACAGCATAAAAATTATTTTGTTAAACGAAAAGAAAGAATTATTATTGTTAGCGGTTGACGATAAAGGCATAAAAAATAAAGACGGAAAATATAACGGCCGTTTTTGGAATTTGGTCGGCGGCAAAATAGAAGAAGGCGAATCGCCGCTTCAAGCTGCAAAACGTGAGCTTTTTGAAGAAACAGGTTTAAAAGAAAGCGACGTTAAGTTTGGCAAAGTAGTCTGGTATGGTGAATTTGATCTGAATTTACACGGCAAGAAAACGCATTTAAAACAAAGCTTTATTTGCGCAGAGACAACAAAAAAAGACGTAACGCTGGAGAATTTAACCGATGAAGAAAAACCTGTCGCCAAAAGCCTTGAATGGTTTTCGCTTGATAAAATTAAAAACTGCAAAGAAGTAATATATCCTGTGGTTTTACCGGAGTATTTGCCGGATATAATTGAAGGCAAAATACCCGATGAACCTATATTTATAGACCTTGCAAAGCAGCCGAAAAATTAGAAATTGGGAGGTAATTTTAATATGAAAAGAGTATTTTTGATAGTTCTTGACAGTGTTGGTATCGGCGAGATGCCGGATGCCGACAAATACGGCGACAAAGGCAGCAACACTGTGAAAACTTGCTTTAAAAACAAGAATTTCAGCATGCCGAACATGAAAAAAATGGGTCTTTTTAATATTGATGGCATGGATTATGCCGAGAGCGAAATGGCGCCAACGGCAAGTTTTGCTAGAATGAGCGAAATGTCAAACGGCAAAGACACGATAATCGGCCACTGGGAAATTGCGGGGATAGAATCCAAAAAGCCGCTTCCTACATATCCAAACGGCTTCCCGAAAGACGTAATCGAAAAATTTGAAAAACTAACGGGCAGAAAAATTCTTTGCAATAAGCCATATTCCGGCACGGAAGTTTTAAAAGATTACGGCAAAGAAAGTGTGGCAACCGGGAAATTAATTGTTTACACTTCTGCCGACAGTGTTTTTCAAATCGCAGCACATGAGGATGTTGTCCCGGTGGATGAACTTTATAAATACTGCGAGATTGCCCGAAAAATGCTATGCGGTGAGCATGCCGTGGGTCGTGTTATTGCAAGGCCGTTTGTTGGTGAATTCCCAAATTATACGCGCACAACGAATCGTCACGATTTTGCACTTGCTCCGCCGGAAAAAACAATGCTCGATTTTATTAAAGAAAGCGGGAAAGAAGTTATAGCGGTCGGTAAAATAAGCGATATTTTTGCAGGGTGCGGAGTTACCGAAAAAATCCTTACAAAAGGTAATGCGGACGGGATAAATAAAACGCTTGAAATTATGGACAGAAATTTTGAAGGTCTGTGCTTTGTGAATTTGGTGGATTTCGATATGCTTTACGGCCATAGAAATAATGTTGATGGTTATGCTTCGGCTTTGTCGTATTTTGACGAAAAACTAAACGAAATTTGCAGTAAATTAAAAAGTGAAGATATTTTGATTATAACGGCGGACCATGGTTGTGATCCCGGCACAAAATCAACCGATCATTCCAGGGAATATACCCCAATGATAATTTTTGGAGAAAACATAAAAAAAGGTGTAAATTTAGGTACGAGAAAGGGTTTTGCCGATACTGGTGCCACAGTGCTTGAATATTTGGGAGTAAAAGAAAAAAATAAAGGAAATTCATTTTTAAATGAAGTAATATTAAACAGTAGGTGAATAGTTAAATGGATATAAATTTAAAAAATGAAAAAATAATTTTGTGGGGCAAAAAAATTATTATCTGTACGCTTAGCTTAATTTTGCTTGGTATTGGTTGTGGAATAAATATAGCAGCTCGGCAAGGCGCTGACCCAATAACTGTTTTTTATGAAGGATTTGGAAAATTTTTGGGAATGAATGTAGGTTTGGCGGTCGGAATACTAAATTTTAGCTTGGTAGCGTTTGTTTTTTACGTAAACAGAAAATACATAAATATAGGAACAATAATTTACTTGTTTGTTTTGGGGAATTTTATTAATTTTGGTATATGGATTTATAATTTATTGCACGTGCCAAATGTTTTTATTTGCCAGATAATAATGTCATTAGTCGGTTGCATATTTTGTTTTGTGGGTTTGGGCGGATTTATGGCAATAGATATAGGTATTGACCCGTGGACTGCGGCCGCGGTGATTGTAAGTAAAAAAACCAAAAAATCGTTTAGACTGATAAAAACCATTTTTGATGGGGTTACTTTGTTTTTAGGCTGGGCTATGGGTGGCAAAGTTGGTATTATTACAATTTTTTGTGTTTTTGCAGGTGGCCCGATTATTCAAAAATCTAATGAAATTCTTGACAAATTGCTCCCGAAAATGCTAAAATTTAATCATAAAGATTAAGTTAAAAAGTTATAAATAAGCAAACAAAATTAATTTATAATTTTTGATTAAATTAATAGTGTTATTGCGAATTTATTTATTAAAAGGTGGTGAATTTGAGTAAATTTTCTTTTAGTTATTAAATTAGAAGATAAATTTGCTCGTTTTTTATGTCTAATATACCAACTCCGCATATAAATGCGAAAAAAGAAGATATAGCAGACGTTGTTTTAATGCCCGGAGATCCCTTAAGAGCCAAATTTATAGCAGAAAATTTTTTAACCGAAGTAAAATGCTTTAATACAGTAAGGAATATGCTTGGGTTTACCGGAAAATACGGCGAAAAAACGGTTTCTGTTATGGGCAGCGGAATGGGCATGCCGTCAATCGGAATTTATTCTTATGAACTTTATAATTTTTACGATGTTCAAGCTATAATTAGAATCGGTAGCGCAGGAGCTTTGCAAGATTATATAAACTTAGAAGATATAGTTTTGGCAATGGGAGCATGCACAGATTCAAATTATTGTGGTCAATATTGTTTAAATGGCACGTTTTCACCAATCGCAGATTATAATTTGCTGAAAAAGGCAGAAGAAAATTCCAAAAAGTTATCAGTTAATACTTTTGTGGGGAATATTTGTTCCAGTGATGTTTTTTATGATAGCCCGGAATCTTTGCAAAAATGGAAAGACATGGGAGTTTTGGCAGCAGAGATGGAAGCTGCGGCTCTTTACGTTAATGCGGCAAGGGCAAACAAAAAAGCACTTTGCATTTTAACTGTTTCGGATTGTCTGCTGAAAGGTCTTTCGCTTTCGTCAGAAAAAAGGCAGCTGGGCTTTAGTAATATGGCAAAACTTGCACTGGATACAGCCGCAGGGAAATAGCTGCCGATAATCTAAAAAACGGCTATAATTTATTGGCATAATTCATATTGTTTAATAAATCGTGTTTTAATTTGGAGGAAATTATGAGAAATATAATTTCAAAAATAGGTGTGGCGTTGCTGGCGCTCGGTTTTGTGGGCGTGCTGGCTTTTGCTGTTAATACAGGTTTTAAAATTGCAACAGGTCTGGAAGATGACGACCGCTTTTCTGTTTCTATGGTAACGGATGGCGGTGGAATTAACGACCAGTCGTTTCAAGAGTCTTCTTGGAAGGGTATGCAAGAACTTGCAAAAGAAACAGATGTAAAAGTAAGCTATGTGGAATGCCCGCAAACTTCTGATTTTTTGAGTAATATAGATAAACTTGCCGACGAAAATACTGATTTAATTTGGGGGATAGGGTATAAATTAGCTGATACCATTGAGCTTGCAGCCAAAACAAATCCCGAAATAAATTATGCTTTGGCAGATTTTTCACTCGGCGAAAGAACCCCCGATAACGTTACGTGTGCGGTGTTTAGATCGGAGGAATCTTCGTTTGTGGTGGGTTACATAGCTGCAATGACAACAAAAAAGGGTTGCGTTGGTTTTGTTGGTGGCATAAAAGGTTTGGTTATAGATCAATTTGAATATGGTTATCTTGCGGGAGTGAAGTACGCATCTAAAAAACTTGGAAAAAACATAGACGTAAAAATTCAGTACGCCGAAAGCTTTACAGATTCCGCTAAAGGCAAAGCGATTGCAATGAAAATGTATGATAACTGCGATGTAATTTTTCATGCTGCCGGTGGAGCAGGAGTAGGCGTTATTGAAGCTGCCAAAGAAACAGGAAATTACGTTATAGGTGTAGATAAAGATCAATCATCGCTTGCGCCAAAAAACGTTCTTACTTCAGCTATTAAAGACGTTGGAAAAGCAGTAAAAATGATTTCAATAAAAGCTTTAAACGGAGAATACATCGGCGGAAAAACTTTTTCTTACGGAATAAAAGAACACTGTGTGGGAATACCCTCAGAAAATCCAAATTTAGACCCGGAAGTGTATAAATCTGCAATTGAAATTCAAGAAAAAATTTCAAACGGAGGTATTATTTCCCCCGGTAATGAAAGGGATTATAAGGAATTTATTAATAAGCTTTCTAGTGGTAAAATAATATAAAATTATAAAGAAAGGGGAATCGCATTGGAAATTAATAAAGACTATGCTGTTCAGATGCGTGGGATAAGTAAATTTTTTGGTAATTTTCAAGCACTTGATTCGGTTGATTTAGACGTAAAAAAAGGCGAAACGCACGCAATATTAGGTGAAAATGGCGCAGGAAAAAGCACGCTTATGAACATACTTTATGGTTTGTATGGTGCTGACGGCGGTACGATTTATTTAAACGGCGAACCGGTTTACATAAAAAATCCAAGTGTTGCCATTTCTTATGGCATAGGTATGGTCCACCAGCATTTTATGCTTGTGGAAAAATTTACAGTGCTTCAAAATATAATTTTAGGTAATGAAACCACAGATAAATTTGGCATAATAAACATGAGAAAAGCCAGAAAAAAAGTAATTGAAATTATAAAACGTTATGGAATGAACGTGGATTTAAAAAAGAAAATTAGAAATATTTCCGTTGGAATGCAGCAAAAAGTTGAGATATTAAAAGCTTTGTATAGGGGAGCTGAAATTTTAATTCTTGATGAACCAACGGCAGTGCTAACCCCGCAAGAAGTTGACGAGCTGCTTGAAATAATTGAAAACTTAAAAAAAGACGGCAAAACAGTTATAATAATAACCCATAAACTCAAGGAAATAAAAAAATCCTCCAAAGAATGCACAATAATAAGAAAAGGTAAATTTGTCGATTGTGTAAACGTTAAAGATGAAAGCGAACAAAGTTTGGCTGAAAAGATGGTGGGGCATAAAGTTAAGCTGCTTGTTGATAAAGAAAAAGCGACTCCCGGCGATGTTGTGTTTGAAATTAAAGATTTAAATGTGAAAAGCCATAGAGGAGTAGACGTTATAAAAAATCTTTCTATGTCGCTGAAAAAAGGCGAAATATACGGCTTAGCCGGGGTTGACGGGAACGGCCAAAAAGAACTTATGGAAGCACTTATTTGCAGGCTTTATGTTGAGTCGGGAAAAATTTTGATTAACGGAAAAGAAATTCAAAACACCTCAACTCGAAATGTTTTGGATAGCAAAATATCAATAATCCACGAAGATAGGCACAGATATGGTTGTATTTTGGGAATGTCTGTTGCGGATAATGCTATACTTGAAAAATATAGGGAAAAGCCCTTTAACGCAAACGGATTTTTAAATTATGACGAAAGAGATAAATACACAGAAAAGCTTATTGAAAAGTACGATGTTAGACCTTCAAAATGTAAATATACAAAAATTAGAAATTTATCCGGCGGTAATCAGCAAAAATTGGTAATTGGTAGGGAAATTGAAAACGACCCCGATCTTTTAATTGCAATTCAGCCTACAAGGGGTCTGGACGTCGGTGCGATTGAATATGTACATAAAGTTTTGATTGATTTAAGGGATAAAGGCAAAGCGATACTACTAATTTCACTTGAACTTGATGAAATACTCGATCTTTCGGATAGAATCGGAGTTATTTACGACGGAAGCATCGTTGGAGAATTTGATCAAAAAGAAGCTAATGAGCAAAACGTTGGATTATTAATGGCGGGAGGTAAAAATAATGACGAGGAGCATATCTAGAATCTTAAAATCTTATTTTATGCGGACATTTATAGCTGTGCTTTTAGGGTTTGTGGTGGCTTCTGCAATACTTTTTATTACCGGATATAATCCATCACAGTGCATGGCTGTTATGTTTAATGCGGTGTTTTCTCGCCCAAAATTTATAGTAAATGTTATTTTAAAAAGCACGCCGATAATACTCACCGGTTTGAGCGTTGCATTTGCTTTCAAAATGGGTCTTTTTAATATTGGCGCAGAGGGGCAGTTTATTGTTTCCACCATAGCTTCAGCAATAGTTGGCTTAGTTTTTAATTTTCATCCGATAATCCAGGTACCGCTTGTAATTATGTCAGGCGTTTTTGCGGGTGCAATTTTTGGCGGTATAATTGGTTTTTTAAAATCTAAATTTGGAATCCACGAAGTTATAACCAGTATAATGCTTAACTGGATAGCGCTTTATCTTTGCAATTATATTTCAAATTTAGCATGTTTTCATAAACCGGAAAGCGATGGTACATACCCAATAAACGAGTCCGGACTTACGCTTTTTATGTATAAATGGAAATTCTCGGAAGAAGGAAGAAGTTTCTTAAAAAACAATCCGGTTCTTAATGATATAATTTTAAAAACAGATTTTAATTTTAATTTTATTTTGGCTGTAATTATAGCAATAGTTGTTTGGGTAGTTATTTATAAAACTCGTAAGGGCTATGAATTTCGTGCGTGTGGTTTGAATCCTGATGCAGCTCAAAACGCAGGGATTGATGTAAACAAAAATATTATATATACAATGCTGATTTCCGGCGCATTGTCGGGTTTGGCGGGCGCACTTGCGTTAACGGGTTCTTCAAATCCTGTTATACACGTTCTTCCTGTTTTTGAAAATTATGGTTTTAATGGTCTTTCTGTGGCATTAATTGCCGGCAGTTCGCCGATCGGTTGTATTTTTGCTGGAATTATGTTTAGCGCACTGATTTATGCAGGGCAGTCTTTGCAGTTTAAACTTGGTGCGCCTTCTGAAATAGTTAATATAATGATTGGGACCATAGTGTTTTTTGTGGCTCTGTCGGTGATAATTCCTGTGATTGTAGACAAAATAGTTGAAAAGGAGGAAAGGAAAAGTGCTTAATAATATTTTAATTGCAATAACAATAACATTAATGTATTCAGCACCACTCACCTTGGCAGCTATTGGTGGAGTAATTTCGGAAAGGTCCGGAATTACAAACATCGGCATTGAAGGAATGATGAGTATAGGGGCGCTAACAGGCGCCGCAGTGGGATATTTTACTCAAAATCCATGGTTTGGGTTAATTTGTGCGGGAATTGCAGGAGGATTACTTGCACTTTTGCATGCGGTTGCATCTATCAGTTGTCGTGCAGATCAAACGGTTTCCGGTCTTGCGATTAACTTAATCGGCCCTGGTTTGGCGATGTTTTTATCTAGATATTTTTTCAGCGGGGCAACAATGACGCTTCCTGTCCCGGTGAAACTTCCTAAGGTTGTGGACCCAATTTATTTTCAAAACACTCCATTTAGCAGTTTGAGTATTGATGCAAGTGTAGTTATTGCATTAATTGTGGTTATAGTTACGTCTTTTGTGCTTTATCAAACAAAATGGGGGCTTAGAATTCGCGCAATGGGTGAACACCCTGCAGCTGTGGATACGCTTGGAGTTTCAGTTTATAAATCAAGGTATACATGCGTGATTATTTCCGGGATTTTAGCGGGATTAGGCGGTGGAACGGTAACTTTGGCAATAATTTCTCAGTTTACTCCAACGGCTATCAGCGGCCAAGGTTTTATTGCATTGGCGGCAGTAATATTTGGTAAATGGCGCCCAATCGGTGCATATTTGGCATGTTTGCTTTTTGGATTTTCTCAAGCTTTGGTTATTTTGCTTGGTGGTGGAAGCATACAAATACCATCAACTTTGCTGGCTATGATTCCGTATATCCTTACAATAGCAGTGTTAATTCTGTTTGTTGGGCGTTCGTCAGCTCCAAAAGCTGCCGGTGTGCCTTATAAAAAAGGTGAGCGCTAAAACTTAATCAAAAGGTGATTAAAATGGATATAAATGAAATTCTTTCAAAAGTAGACCATACTCTTTTGGCGCCTACATCAACAAAAGAGCAAATATTTAATCTTTGTGATGAAGGCATAAAATACAAAGTGGCATCGGTTTGTATACCGCCGTGCTACGTTAAAAGTGCAAAAAAATATGTGGGCGATAAATTAAAAATTTGCACAGTTATCGGTTTTCCAAATGGTTATAATAATACAGCAGTAAAATTATTTGAAACTAAAAATGCGCTTGATAGCGGTGCAGATGAAATCGACATGGTAATAAACATATGCGATTTAAAAAACAAGAATTTTGATAGTATTGAAAAAGAAATTTATGAGCTAAAAAAATTATGCGGCAGTAAAATTTTAAAAGTTATAATAGAAACGTGTTTGCTAACCGAAGAAGAAAAAATAAAAATGTGCAAAATAATAACAAACTCCGGAGCAGATTTTATAAAAACTTCAACTGGCTTTTCGGTTTCCGGCGCAAAATTAGAGGATATTAAACTTTTTGCCGAAAATATTGGGGAAAATGTAAAAATAAAAGCTGCCGGCGGAATAAAAAGCTTAAAAGATGCCGAAGATTTTATAAATTGCGGCGCTTCAAGGCTTGGTACGAGTAGAATTGTGAATATTGTTTCCAAAATGCAGGGTTAATTTTATTTAGGAAAGGAATTTATTTTGCTGTGAGAGTGTACGACATAATTGAAAAAAAGCGGGACAACAAAAATTTAAACGAAGAAGAAATAAAATATATTATAAAAGAATATGTAAGCGGGAAAATACCCGATTATCAAATGTCGGCATTTCTTATGGCGGTTTATTTTAATGGAATGAACGAGGAAGAATGCTTTAATTTTGCTAAAAGTATGCTTAATTCGGGTGAAAAAATGGATCTTACTTCTATTCCCGGAATAAAGGTAGATAAACACAGCACCGGCGGAGTGGGGGATAAAACCACTTTGATTGTTGTGCCGATCGTTGCTGCGTGCGGAGTTAAAGTGGCAAAAATGTCAGGGCGTGGACTTGGTTACACTGGCGGTACGGTTGATAAATTGGAATCTATCCCGGGTATGAATGTGTCGCTTTCTATGGAAAAATTTTTCGAAATAGTAAAAAATGTAGGGTGCAGCGTGGTAAGCCAGACGGGAAATTTGGTCCCTGCGGATAAAAAAATATATGCTCTTCGTGATGTAACTGCCACGGTGGAAAGCAAACCACTTGTGGCCTCCAGTATAATGAGTAAAAAAATTGCGTCCGGTGCGGATTGCATTCTTTTAGATGTTAAAACCGGAAAAGGTGCTTTTATGAAAACGCTTGATGATGCGGTTGAGCTTTCTGAAATAATGGTTAAAATAGGTGAAAATTTCGGCAGAAAAGTAATGGCCGTAATAACTGATATGGACGCTCCGCTTGGTAACGCAGTGGGAAATTCTTTGGAAGTTTGGGAGTCATGCGAAGTTTTAAAAGGCGGTGGCCCGGAAGATTTAAAAGAAGTTTCTGTTTATTTGGCGGCAAATATGCTTTATATGGCAGGAAAAGGCACTTTGAAGGAGTGCATCACCCTTGTAAACGAGGTTATAAATAACGGCAAAGCATACGAAAAATTTAAAGAAATGATTTCTACTCAAGGCGGCGATTTATCTTCTTTTGATAATTTTGACACTTTAGAAAAAGACGATGTTTGCTATGAAATTGTTTCGGAAAAAGAAGGATATATTTCTTCCATTGATGCCGAAAAATTGGGGAAAGCGTCCATGGTTTTAGGTGTTGGGCGCCTTAAAAAGGAAGACAGTATCGATTATAAAGCCGGGATAATTCTTAGTAAAAAAATTGGTGATAAAGTGGAGAAAGGTGACGTTTTGGCGGCTTTATATTCATCAAAAACAGAAAAATGCAAATGTGCGGAAGAAATTATAAAAGAGTCTGTGGTGCTGAGCTATGAAAAAGTAAAGGCGGCGCCGCTTATTCACGCAAAAGTAACTGACCAAGGTGTGGAAAAATTTTAGTAAAAAGGCGGCGGTGTTTTTAAATGGACTTCAAAGAAGCGGAAAAACTTGCAAGCAAATACAGAAAAGAAATAGAATATCATAACAAAAAGTATTATGATGAAGATTCGCCGGAAATTGACGATTATGAATACGATATGCTTGTAAAAAAATTGGAAGATTTAGAAAACAAGTTTCCAAAGTTGATTTCCAAAAAATCTCCAACTCAGCACGTTGGAGGTACTGCTTCGGTAAAATTTTCACCCGTGGAGCATAAAATTAAAATGGAAAGCCTTCATGATTCATTTTCTTTGGACGAAATAGAAGCTTTTGACAAAAGAGTGCAAGGCAGCATAAGTGCGCCAACATATGTTGTAGAGCCAAAAATAGATGGGCTTTCGGTTTCAATTGAATATAAAAATGGCAAGCTTGTAAGAGCTTCCACAAGGGGAGACGGTCAAGTCGGGGAAGACGTAACCGAAAACATTTTAACTATAAAATCTTTGCCCAAAAAAATAAATACAGATGTACCATTTTTAGAGGTTCGCGGCGAAGTTTATATGTCTAAAGAGAATTTTTTAAAACTGACAAAAATTCAAGAAGCCGAGGGCGGAAAAACTTTTAAAAATCCAAGAAATGCTGCCGCCGGTTCTTTAAGGCAGAAAGATTCTTCCGTGGCAGCTTCTAGAAATCTTGATATATTTATTTTTAATATTCAGCAAATTGAGGGCAAAAAACTAAAGTCGCATAGTGAGTCTTTGGATTATCTTAAGGCGATTGGTTTGCCGGTTGTACCTTTTTATACAGTGTGCAAAAATGTTGATGAAGTTATCAAAGAAATTAACAGAATCGGAGAAATAAAGCTTGGTTTGCCTTTTCAAACAGATGGCGCGGTTGTAAAAATAGATCTTTTTGAACACCGAAAAATTTTGGGTAGTACAACAAAATTTCCCCGCTGGGCAGAAGCTTTTAAATATCCGCCGGAAGAAAAATCAACAAAGCTTTTAAATATAGAAATAAACGTTGGCAGAACGGGAATTCTTACTCCAACGGGCGTTTTGGAACCAGTTTTTATATCTGGGTCAACAGTTCGCCGTGTGGTGCTTCATAACAAAGATTTTATCCGCGAGAAAGACATTAGAATAGGCGATAAACTCGTTATAAGAAAAGCTGGTGAAATTATTCCCGAGGTTGTGAAAGTTGATTCTCACGAAAAAAACTCCACACCTTTTGAATTTCCGGAGAAATGCCCTTCTTGTGGGTCGAATATTGTGCAAATTGATGACGAAGTGGCTTTAAGATGTGTGAATATAGATTGCCCGGCGCAGCTTAGAAGAAATTTAATTCATTTTGTTTCCAAAGGTGCCATGGATATTGAAGGTTTGGGCGAAACGCTTATAAATTCAATGGTGGAAAACCAAATGATAAATTCTGCGGTTGATATTTATAAATTGAAAAAAGAAGATATTTTAAGCATGGAAAGAATGGGAGAAAAATCTTCTGAGAATTTAATTTCCGCCATAGAAAAATCAAAGAGCAGAGGGCTTGATAAATTTTTATTTGCCCTGGGTATTCGTCATGTTGGGCAAAAAGCTGCAAAATTATTAGCCCAAAAATTTAAAACGATAGATAATATTATTAATTCAAAAAATGAAGAAATAAGCTTGCTTGATGGTATAGGGCAAATAATT
This sequence comes from Clostridia bacterium, assembly GCA_017406805.1. Classification (GTDB taxonomy): domain Bacteria; phylum Bacillota; class Clostridia; order Oscillospirales; family Acutalibacteraceae; genus UMGS1491. Next base: position 31,352 of record JAFQXU010000041.1, read on the forward strand.
GCAGATAGTGTAAGTTCGTATTTTTCAGTTCCTGCGAATTTGGAGCTTATTGAAAAATTTAAATCCTGCGGTATAAAAATGGACTTTGAAAGCAATATTAAAGATAGAAAATTCGAGAATAAAACATTTGTTTTAACGGGCGCTTTGTCCGGATATACCAGAGGAGAAGCTACCGAGATTATTGAAAGCTTGGGCGGGAAAGTAACGTCAAGCGTTTCAAAGAATACCTCGTACGTTTTGTGCGGCGAAGACCCCGGAAGCAAACTGGAAAAAGCAAACAAATTAAATGTAAAAGTAATTAGTGAAGATGAGTTTTTAAAAATGATTTAGACACAGAAAAACAATACCTACTTGAAGATTATTCAGTAGGTATTATTGATGCGAATTTATTATTAGTTAAATTTTATTCTTTTTCTGAAAAGTTGGAAGAATTTATAGAAGACGAACGTAACATTTGCCTTGTTTTTCTGATTTCAGATAAATTTTGGGTAATTGTGTCGTCTAAATTTTTGATAAGCCCGTCTACGTATCTGTGTGCACGATCTGTAATTTCTTTTGCTTTTGCATTTGCTTCTGCAACAATGTTTTTTGCGCTTGCGTTTGCAGCTTTTACAATTTCTGTTTGGCTTACCATTGCTTTTACTTTTTCTTCAGAAGCTTTTATTATGTTTTCTGCTTCTGTGTGGGTGTTTTCTAGAATTTTTGTCCTGTTGTCAACTATTTTCTTGGCTTGCATTACTTCTGACGGAAGTTTCAGCCTTATATCTTCCAATATTCTTTTTACTTCTTTTGTGTCAACAAACGCTTTTCCGCCTGAAAGAGGCAGTTGCCAAGATACTTCTAAAACATCTTCCAGTTCATCTAATAAACGATCTAGTTCCATAAATTTTCCCCCTAAATCAAATTAAATTTTATTTTAAATTGAATTGTAAATATTCAGTGTTATATTACCATATTTATATCTTTTTTGCAAAGAAAAATTTTTAATTTTTTCCGGTGCATTATAATTAGCTAGGGTTTCTGTAATAATTATGCCGCTTTCAGCCATTTTTTCAGATATTAATTCAAGAGTTTCGTTTAGTAAATCCATATCTTTATATGGCGGATCCAAAAAAGCGATGTCAAAATTTTGGTCTGTGCTTTGCAAATATTTTTTTGCGTCGGTGTTAATCATTTTGATATTACCGATGCTTTTTAATTTGGAAATGTTTTTTCTAATTAAATCCGTGCTTTCTTTATTCATTTCCAGTATTGTAACGTCTTTTGCGCCTCTGCTGAGAGCTTCTATTCCCACTTGACCTGTGCCGCCAAAAACATCTATAAAATTTTTATCTATTATTTTAAATTGAAGAATGTCAAAAATAGATTCTTTGATGCGGTCTTTGGTGGGGCGTAAAAATTCATTTTTGCCCGACTCTAGCTTTAGTCCTTTAAATTTACCTCCTATTACTTGAATAAAAACCACCTCTTTTAATTTAATTTCCCGAGTAGTTTTCAATGCTGATATTTTTAATAAGAATATCGTTTAAAGGCATATCCTGCTCGTTTACTTCTGTGTTTGAGATTTTATTTATAGTGTCCATGCCGTCAAAAACTTGCCCAAACACGGTGTGGCCTTTTCCGCCTGTGTTGTAGTATCCGTCAAGGTGCGGACTTCCGCCGTTTTCGCTGTACAGAGTTTTTATTTTTTCTGTTATTTTAGACATATCTAAAACTCCGCCGTATTGCTTTTCAAACAGTTCGGGGTTTTTCTTGTACATTTTGTAATATTTTTCAAAATTGTCCCAGCCTTGGAATTTTTCCGGGCTTTGGTTGTTTATAAAAAACTGGCTTCCGTTTGTGTTCGGCCCACGATTAGCCATAGAGAGTGCCCCTGTTAAATTGAGTAAATTAGGGCTGAATTCATCTTCAAAATCTTCTCCCCAGGTGCTTTTTCCTCCCATTCCGGTTCCTTCGGGATCACCCGTTTGTACCATAAAGTCTTTGATTACTCTGTGAAATTTAACGCCGTTGTAGTATCCTTTTTTGGATAATTCTTTAAAGTTTTCCACAGCTTTTGGCGCTTCTTCCGGGAAAAATCTTATTTTAAAAGTTCCTTCCGAGGTATTTACCACGGCGATTTCTTCTCCACTTGCCGGTTTTTCAAGTTGGTACCCGACTTTAGAGGTGCTTTCTTCGTTTTCTTTTGAGCTGTTTTCTTGTTGTCCGCAGCCTGAAAAAAATGTTAAAATACCGCTCATTAAAATTGCTCCCAATAAATATTTTTTGCTTTTCATTTTAAAATTCTCCTTTTTGTTTTGTAAATGCGTTTCTAATGCATAATTATACTACTTTTTTAAAGGATATTCAACCGGTTTTTTCCCTCTTTTTAAGAACCCATTTTAGCTTAGATGAATATAATAATAAAGAGCTTACTTAATGTAAAAATTTAATGTAACTCTAAAATACATGAAGTGTCTAAAGGAGGAATTTTATAATTATGTCTTGTAAATCATGCGAAAAACAATATAATTACGAAGCTGAAGTATGCCCTGCATTGGGTGTTCAAGACGTTGTGGTTGGAGTCCCGGTGGAAATTAAACCTTTTGCAAAAGTTGGCAAAGTAAAAACAGAATGTGTTGGCAAGCCGATTATTAAAAGAGGTACCAAAGAATGCGAAGGCAAACCAAGATGCACGTGCAAATTTACTGTAAGCCAAAAAATAAGAGTAGAAGTACCGCTTATTTTTGGTGCAAAAACCGAAATCGGCGAAGCCGGAATAGACTGCAAAAATTGCCCATTTGGCGAAGAATCTCACAGACCTGTAAAATTGGTTAAAGAAGTTGCCGAAGAAGAGTATTACACAGGTATAATCGGATAAAATATTATAAGTAAAAAATAGCTTGGGTTTATGGCCCGGGCTGTTTTTCTTTTTTAGAGTATATTTTATATTTTAATGCAAAAATTAAAAAATAAAGGATTATTTTTAAGGGGGCAGCGAATATTTTAAGTTTAGTAAAATATTTTAAAAAAATTTACGATAAACCAAGCGAAAAAAAGCCCGATAAGCCTAAGGAGTTTTTTTCTAAATCAATTCAAAGAAACGTGCAGAAATTCAAAGCGGAATTTGATAATAGCGCGGATCTTTGCATAAAGTATATAAACGTTGAAAACATCAGCTGTGCAGTAATAACCTTGGCGGGAATGGTAAATAAAGATACAGTTGCAATAAGCGTTGTAAATCCAATTATTGATGCTTCCGTAAAAGGGGAAACGCCTCTTGAAAAATTTAATTACATTAAGGATTACATTATTTCTGCCGTTGATCAAACTCAAGTTTGTACTTACGAAGATGCTTTTAATATGATTATGTCCGGATTTGCACTTTTTGCCGTGGACGGCTGTGACAGTATGGTCTCTCTTGGTGTTCAGGGATTTCCCATCAGAGCTGTTTCCGAGCCTTCTTCGGAGCTTATGCAAAGAGGTTCCAGAGAAGGCCTTGTTGAATCTGTAAATATAAATATGACTCTTATAAGAAAGCGCCTTAAAAGCCCAAAACTTAAGTTTGAAGTTATAAATTTGGGTAAAACAAGCCAAACCGCCGTTTGCCTTTGCTATATGACGAATAAAGTTTCTAAAGATATACTTGAAAAAATAAAAGAAAATCTTTCTAAGGTGAATCTTGATATGGTAATAGAAGCGGGATATTTGGTTCCGTATCTTGAAGATGGAGGGGATTTTTCCCTTTTTAGCAGTGTGGGTATGACGGAACGCCCGGACACAATTTGCGGGAAAATATCAGAAGGCAGAGTTGCAATTTTAATTGACGGAACACCGAACGCCCTTATAGTTCCTTACCTTTTTGTGGAGTATTTTCAGCATTTGGACGATTATTCCATGCACACTTATTTTGCCACATTCACAAGGTGGCTTAAATATCTTGCTTTTTTTATGTCCACTCTTTTGCCGGGACTTTACGTGGGAATAAGTACATTTAATCCCGAAATTTTACCCGGCCCTATTCTTAATAAGATTGCTTTGGCGGTAAGCACAACGCCGTTTTCCCTTATGACGGAAACAATTTTCATACATCTTATTTATGAAATAATGAGGGAGGCGGGGCTGCGAATACCACGGCCTCTTGGCCATGCGGTCAGTATAGTTGGTGCGCTTGTTATTGGCGAAACCGCAGTCAGTTCAGGGTTAATAGGAGGCCCAACGCTGATGGTTGTGGCGCTTACTGCGATTTCTTCTTATGTTATACCAAATCTTTACGAGCCGATTTCTATTTTAAAATTTATTTTTATAATTGTTGGCGGACTTCTTGGAATATGGGGAATTATGATAATATTTACCGCTGTGCTTGTGAATATATCTTCTAAAAAATCTTACGGAATACCGTTTACTTCACCCATTGCGCCGTTTAAGTTTTTTGCTATGAGAGACATTTTAACCAGGTGCGGTTGGAGTTTTCTTTCTAAAAAAAATATAAAAGTGCAGGATCTTCCGGGGTCAGAAGTGAAATAAAAAAACAAGGAGAAAAATTTTATGGAAAAAAGGCCGTGTATTAGCACCGGGCAGATATTTTCAATGCTTTTTATAAGCAAAATTGTAATAAGCATGACGTACGGCAGCCTGCTTATTGGGGATTCTGATATATGGGATCATCTTGTTTCTGTGCCGATATCTTTTTTGCTGACGTTTTTAATTGTTTGGCCGATATATAAATTGTTTTCAATGGATAAAAAAATGAATATAATGGACAATATTTATAATTTAATCGGCAAATGGGGAATGGCGCTGATTTTTGCTTATATAATTTATTATTTGGTAATTTGTTTTCATACTTTGGCGGTTTTTAATAATTTTATATCAAATGCGGTAAATCCACCGATTTCTATCACTTTTCTTACATTTATATTGATAATTTGTTCTTGCTATGGTGCATATAAAGGTTTGGAGGCGCTGGCCAGAACATCAAGTTTTATTTTGATTTCAACTGTTTTTTCGGTGGTGTTTTTGGGTGTTTCGCTTTTTTCGGGTGTTGAGGTGATTAATTTTACGCCTTTAATGTATAATGGCAGCGAATCCGTAAAAGAAGGTGTAATATATATGATATCGCAAAGCCCGTGTATTGTAGCGCTGGCTGTTTTGTTGCCAATGGGAAAAGGAAACAAAAAAAGGGGCATAATTATTTGGAATTTTTTAGTTTATTTACTTTTTGCCATGATAATAGTTCTTATTATAGGTTCTATGGGCGATTTTGTTTATACGCAGTTGTTTCCGGTTTATACTGCCGCAGGAATAGGCAAATTTGGCTCTTTTAGGCATTTGGATTCGCTTTATCTTGGGGTTTGGATTTCGGGGATATTTTTAAAGCTTTCTTTATTTTTTATTTTGGCGTCAGAAGGAATAAAAAAAGTTTTTGGAGAAAAAGTAAAAAAAATTTCAATAGTAGTTTTTGGCGTTATGATGGCGTCGGTTTCGTGTTTCCCCGGCTTTTTTGGAATTTTAAAAACAAGTGTTACCACATGGGTTTTGTTTTATTTTCTTATTTTTTTGTCATTGGTGGTGCCGAGTGTTTTGATTTTTATTAAATTTTTTAAATTAAAAAGGAGAAATAATATTGAAGATTAAAAAAAGTGTTTTTCTGCTTCTTTTTGCTATCATATTGCTAAGTCTTTCCGGGTGCTCGGAAAATTCTCAGCTGCATCAAAAATTAGTAATCCAAGGCATTGGTATAGAAAGTATAGAAAATGAATATGTTCTCACGGTTCAGGCGCTGGATTTTAAAAACCCTTCAAAAGAAGATAAACCAAGCACAAAAATTTTGGAAATAAGGGGGAATTCACTTTTAAATGCACTTGAAAACATATCCAAACAAACCAGCCTTACGCCGGTTTATTCGCAAAATATGATAATTATTTTAAGCGAAAGCATCGTAAAAAATAGTGGAGTGAATAATTTTATAGATTTTTTTATAAGGCACTTTGAAGCAAGGCCAAAAGTAAAAATATGCGTGGTAAAAGACAGGGCTTCGGAATATCTAAAAATAAAATCCGAAGATAATAAGGTATTAACCGCAAAGGATATTCACGACCTTATTCCAAGCAGCCTTAATTCAGATGTTTTGCATTTTGTTTCAAATTTAAAAAGTGGTTTAAGTAATTCGTATTTGTCTTGGATTAATATAGAGGACAAAAACGGATTAAAGCAAGTGCACCTTAAGGGTGTTGGAATTCTTTTGGGGAATAATTTGGTAAAATTTATTGAAAAAGATGAAGCGCTTGCTTTTATGGTTTTGAAATCTGTGCCGAATTTTGGCACATTTGTTGTGGAAAATAAAAATCTAGGAAAAATAATGTGCCTCTTGGAAAAATCCGAGGTTAAAACAAACGTTAATTTAGAAGAAACTCCAAAATACAAAATAAATTTAAATTTAAGGATATCTGTGTTTTCTATGAGCGATAAACTTGAGTTTGACTCTGAAGAAGAAATAAAAAACCGCATAGGCGAGGAATTTTCAAAAAAAATAACCGCGCTTTGCAGCGAGGTTATCGGTAATTTCTTAGAGCAGGGGATAGATGTTTTTGATTTTGGAAAAATTTTAAAAAATTCTTACCCCAAGTACTTTAAAAAAATAGATGGCGATTGGAAAAGCCACCTAAAAAACTGTAAATATGAAGTGGTTTCAAAAGTAAACGTGATTATTACAGGAAAAGAGCCGATTTAAATTAAATTATCTTCTTCAAAAAGTTTGCTGTGTATTATGTTTAAAGATTTGTGCGCATAAGAAGACGGCACAATAATAGAAACTCTGTTGTTTGTGCACGCAACCATTTCGGTTTCAATTTCGGATTCGGATAATGCCTGAAATACTATGGAAGCTGTATTTATATTGTAGCTTCCAAATAAATTAATAATAGAAATTTCAGATTTATTTTTTTCGTAGAATATTTGGTTTTCATCTTTTAAATGACTTTTTAGTATTTCTATTGTTTGGGGTAAATCTTCTTCTTTTATAACAAAAGTTGTACTGCCGGAAGATGTTTTCCCAACGGGTTTTAAAGAGTTTTCTATTTTAATATTTTTTAAAAGCGGAGCAATGTTTTCAGAAAATGTTTTTTCGTTTATATCAGAGATTAAAACTTTTACAAGGTTATTTTTTAACGAAATTCCGCTAATATGATTAGATGGTAAATTTGGAATGTCTTTAACCACTGTGCCGTTTGAATTATTTGATGTGCTGGAAAGAACCTCAATTTCCACACTGTATTTTTTTGCCGCTTCAATGGATCGTTTATTCAAAACTTGTGCGCCGTAATCAGAAAGAGCAAACATTTCATCGTACGATATAGTGCTGATTTTTTTTGCCGAGGGAACTATTCTTGGGTCAGCTGTGTAAACTCCGTCAACGTCGGTGTAAATTTTGCACATATCTGCTTTAACCGCTGCCGCAACGGCAACTGCGCTTGTGTCTGAGCCTCCGCGCCCAAGTGTCGTTATGTCTTCGTTTTCGTCAATTCCTTGGAATCCCGCAATTACAACGATGTTTTTTTTGTCTAATTCTTTTTTAATTCTTTTGGTGTTTATTTTGGAAATTTGTGCATTGTAATGGCAAGAATCGGTTAAAAATCCGGCTTGCCAACCGGTTAAAGAAATAGCTTTAAAGCCGAGTTTTTCTATGGCCATGCAAAGAAGCGAAATGGAAATTTGTTCGCCTGTGGAAAGTAAAACGTCCATCTCACGTTTGGATGCGTCGGGGTTAATACTTTGAGCGGCTTTTATTAGTTTGTCCGTTGTGTCGCCTTGAGCAGACACAACAACTATAACGTCATGACCTTTGGAGTGTAGGTCGGTGACTTTTTTTGCAACGTTAAGCAAATGGTGATTATCCGCAACGGAAGTTCCGCCAAATTTCTGTACTATAAGGCTCATAAATTTTCAGCTCCCTAAGGATTTTAAATAATAAATTTTATAATCTATTCTATGTGAAAAATCTTTTTATTGATAACTTTATTAAATTCAAAGGTTTATAAAGTTATTGTTCATTGGGCTTTTCTTCTTTTTTGGTGCTTTCAGTAGATTCAGCAGGCTTTTTTTCTTCTTTTTCCGGCTGAGGTTGTTCGCTGTTTTCATTTTTTTCTTCCTCAGTGCTTTGTATTGCTCCGGAATGCGAACCGCATGGTGAAGGCATAGCGCTGGCGGAATAATATCCCGTTGCCGTTGAAGGGCAAAAAGAAGTTGCAAGGTTTCCGCTTTGTTTGCAGTATGTGGCTGTGACTGTATTTTTATCAAAAGTAAAGTTGATGTTTTGCTTTCCTTCTAAGTATTTGGTCATAATATGTTTCCAAATTCTAATTGCTGCTGCGGTATCGCGAATTCTCTTTGGGTTGTCGTAGCCTGTCCATATTCCTGCGACGGCGTATGGACTCATGCCAATGAACCAGCTGTCGTAATCGTCGTTTGTGGTACCAGTTTTACCAACGATTTCCCAGCCAGGTATATTTGCCGAACGTCCGGTACCCTCAGGGCCTATTACAACATTTCTTAAAAGCCTGTTCATTATATTTGCGGTAGTAGGGGTGATTACTTGTTCGGCGGGTGATTCTCTGTTGTCCAGGATTACTTTGTCGTTTCTGTCTGTAACGTAGAAGTAGGTGTATGATTTTCTAAATTTTCCTCCGTTACCAAAAATTTGGAATGCGTTTGTCATTTCTCTTGGGGTTACGCCGTAGTGAGTACCACCGGTGGCGAGAGCCGCAAGAGATACCGCGTCGCTGCTGTCTAAACTGTTAATTTTTAGTTTTTTGGTCAAAAAGTCGTAGCTTTTTGCCGGAGTAAGTGCCTTTATTACCTGCGCAACGGGGGCATTTGCAGATTTTTCTATTGCCCACTGAAGTGTTACTTTTCCTTTATAGCTTTTGTACCAGTTGTCCGGCCAATTTTTTACCCCGTGGCCTGTTTCAACTTGAAGTGGTTCGTCAGGAATTAACGAAGAATAATTGTACATACCGCAATCTATTGCAGGTGCATAAGCGGAGATAGGTTTAATTGTTGAACCGGGTTGACGTTTTGCGCTGCAGGCTCTATCATAAAGTAGATTTCCTGTTTTTTCTTTGCGTGAGCCTATTGTGGCCAAAATTCTGCCGTCTAATCCCATCATAATGTAGCCAAGTTCCAGGTTTTTATCGCCCGGCATAACGCTGCTGTTTTTAAGTGAATCTTCTGCTATTTTTTGAGCCTTTACATCCATAGCACTGTAGATTTTCAGCCCTTGCTTGTAAATCATGTCTTCAGCTGTGGATTTTCCGATATTATATTTTTCGCAAAGGTCGTTTATAACGTCCTTAAGAAGAACTTCCATGTACCAATTCCTGGTGTTTTGGGTATTGTTGTTTTGTGAAGAATTGTTTCCGCTTTCTTCGAATTTCATGTTGTCCGATTCTTCTTTTGCCGCATTATATTCATCTTGAGAAATTTTTTCTTGCTCAAGCATTTCTTTTAAAACTATTTCACGTCTGGATTTATTTTTTTCCGGGTGAAAAAGAGGATTGTATGCAGTTGGATTCTGTGTTATGCCGGCAATTGCGGCACACTGAGCCAACGAGCAGTCTTGGATATTTTTATTAAAATATGAATTCGCCGCCGCTTGAACACCGCGGTTTCCTCCGCCGAAATTTACAACATTTAAGTAAGATTCCAAAATTTCATCTTTGGAATACCTTTTTTCAAGTTCGCCGGCACGGAATATTTCACGCAGTTTTCGTGTTAAGCTTGGCTGATTGTCTTCTGTTATGTTTTTAACCAGCTGTTGGGTAAGCGTGGAGCCGCCGTAACTTGCCGTGCCTTTTAAAAGGTTTCCTGCTGCTCCCATAGTTCTAAACCAGTCTATGCCTTTGTGGTCGTAAAATCTTTTGTCTTCTATTGCAACAATTGCATTTTTCATGTTTTTTGGTATATCTTTAAAGTCAATCCAAACACGGTTTTCAGTGTTATACACCTTGTCGTATTCTTCCGGTTCGCCTTTTTCGTTATTTACATAAACAAAACTTGTAAGAGACATTTTTGATGCTGTTATGTTCAGTGCTATATCGTTTTCAAGAATTGTAGATTTATAAGAATTAAGCGAAACAAGCACGATTCCACTTGTTAAAAATGTTATGGCAACGATGCTTATAAATAATCTCCATAAAATACTAAAACTTGAAAGTAATATTCTAATACCTTTGTTTTTGCTGGGTTTCCTATTTAAAAATTTATGGTTAATCGTATCTCCGAAACGGCTTATATCTGTCTTTCGCATTTTAAACCTCTTTTCTTTAATCCGTAAAATCAATTAAATGCACAAAAACAGAATACCACAAAAAGCACTAAATAGTCAATAATTACATGTATTTAATATGTAACGACTTTTCACGCAAGCCGCATAACGGCGGCGTATACCTTGGATATTTCGTACCAAGTTGCGTAGTCCACCGAACCTGTTTGCGGAAGATTGAATATCTCTTGAAATTTTTTAGCGGCATCTATCGTGCTTTGCCCGTAAACTCCGTCTACTGCGATTTTATTTATTGCCGGATAATTATTGCTGATGGAATTGAGTTGCCTTTGAATGGTTCTTACATTTTCGCCCACTGATCCGGACTCAAGCGCATTTCCCGGGAAAGAAATCGGCACCCCTGCAATCTGGTCTGCATATTCTGTGTAAATTTCCGTTCCGTAGTAGGTTCGTAAAATGTCTATGTAATTAAGCCCGTTTTCCGCTAATTCTTTTGAACCCCACTGAGAAAGCCACCCGGGGCAAGTTACATTTTTTCCGTCGCAGTACTGAGTAAAAAGCGGCTGCTCAATTTGAGGCTTTGTAATATACAGGGAAAACATTTCGTCTACAATAGTAGAAATTTCTTCAAAAATATTTCTTTGATAAACGAATTTTTGGTCGTACGCTGTGGTGGAAGTAACGGTAAAATTTTTTCCTCTGCTTCGGTACCATTCTGTATAGACTCTGTTTAAGGTAAATGATATTATCGTAAGAATATTTGCTTTGATGCATTCTTCTGGCCATGTGGCGTAAATTTCGCTGCTTGCAACATTTTTAATATAGTCTTTGTACGGTATCCAGTAGTTAGGTGCCGAGTCGTCATCGGGATTTCCGTCATGAACCACAATGTATTCCGGTACAACTATTTTGTCTAGTATTACAAAGCCTTCTGCCACGGGCAGTGTTTTCACGGGGCTTTCGGCAATTTTGGGCGGAAAATCCCCGTAAAGAGTATGTGGCGGTATTGGATAAACAAAGTCCTGTATATTATTTTCATTTGTTTTTTTCATAAACACGTTTTGTACTGCCGTAGTGTTTGGCAAAACCTGAATATTTTCTATTGTTACGGGGTCAAAACCTTCTTTTCTGACGTTTATGGTGTATTCTGCGTATGGTTGTGAGGAATTTGGTTTCATGGAGTATTCCTCTGGCGGAGTTTCCAAATTAATAATATCGGAATTCCCCGAAGAATTTGTGATAAGGTTTTCAATTATATTTTTTGTTTTTGAATTTGTTATAGTTACACTTGAACCTTTCAGTGGGAAACCGACCGTTTCCCCAAATATATTAACTTGTAATCTCCCTGTGCTCATACTTTAAATCACGCTCCGAAATAATACTTAATAAATAAAATGACGGAGAGGCTGTTTTTATGAACAAAAAATCCCCCTACTTATTAAAAGCAAGGGGGAAAAGTGCTATTTTTTATTCGCTTTCTTGACGTTTTTTTGCCAAAAGTAATATTAGCCAAATTGCTCCTGAACCGAATAAAAGAATTAATAGTACTGCCAAAAATTCGTTGTTTAAAGCCCATTTATAGAATTTTTGCCACCAAGACATCGTGCTGTTTTCCTTTTCGGACGAATCACCGCTACTTCCGGGGAATGACGATGAGTTATCCGGTTGGGTTAAATCTCCGATTTGAGACACTACGCCTTCACCAAGCAAGGTTTTTAATTCTTCTTCATTTTCAACCAGACTGGAAACTGATATTTGAGTGCTTGAAGGACTTTCCGCGTAATTAGGTATTTTTTTGGCTGCCAATCCAAACAAGCTAAACGAAGTTGCCGTGAATTTAACGTTGTCGTCGGTTATATTTACATCAAGATATTCAATGTTTCCGCTAGATTTTTCATGTGCGATAACCACGTTTTGATATCCCGTAAGGTCGCCCGGTGCAGGCATTGTAACGTCAACGGTTTTTCCGTATGGAAGTTCATAAGTTTTGCCGGTTAATAAGTCCAGCAAATATATATCATAAAGGTTTATCAGTTCGCGTCTGTCTATTTTGGAATTTAAATAATTCATTTTTTCTTCATCTTTTGTAAGTTCTGTGGCTATTACTTTTATATTCCAATCAACGCCGTTAACGTAGATATTTCCTGATTTATGATTAAGTTCGCCGGCTTCTTTTTGAGCTTTTTGCAGTGCGGCTATATTTGTAACTTGCTCTTTTTCTTCATCAGATAGATTTTCGTAAGTCAGTGTGGCTTTAACGACGCTGTTTACGTCTTCATCCGTTACTACAGGATCAGGCACGTTGTTTACGTCTTCCATAGTGATTTCTTCGGGGTTTTTGTTTACATTTTTTACGGTTATCGTGATATCGCTGTTTATGTTGGTAACCGTATAAATTCCTGCGCTTTCTGCAATTACTTTATTGTCGTTCATCATAACAAGCGGGGTTGACTTGTCGTAAGCGTCCATTAAAGTAATTTTAAAGTAAAGACTTTCGCCGTATTCCACATCAAGAGAGTTTTCAAAAGGTTTGTTTTTGTTGTTTTTGTAGATTACTCCTTCTGTGGCTACAAAAGTTGCTTTGTATGTGTTTTTCTTAACCCTGGAAATTTCTATTATCTTGTTTTCTGTGATGTTTGGTATGGTATATTTGCCCGAAGCATCAGGAATAATCGGATTTAGAACGCCTTTTACCGTAACTGTGGGTGATGCTTTACTATACGCACCATCCAGCGAAAGATAAAAGCTTAGGTCGTCTCCGTGTGCCATTGTTAAACCGGTTTGCATGGTGTCTCCGTTTTGGTCAACACATTTTACACCCTCGGTAAGCCTTATTTCCACAGAATATTTTGTTTTTTCAACGTTTTCCAAGGTTACCGTGTAATCTTCCGTTACGTCTTCTATTGTGTAAACATCATTAGACGGGAATAATTGCTGCCTTGTTCCGGAAACGTCTTTTTTTGCAAAGAGTTTCATGCCCGAAATGTCGTAACCTTCGTCTGCTTTTACCTTAAAGCTGAATGTTTGCCCGTGCAAAGCCGTTTGGGTAATATATTCTTTTGAGGTGTCTTCGTCAAGAGGTTTAATACCATATTTGTCTTGGAATATAATTCCCTTTGAATTATAAAGTTTTATATTGTGCTTTTTGTAATCCAGACCCTCGACATATATACGGCAATTTTCTTTTATTTCTGTAATAGTGTATATATTTGGGTTTGCATCTTTATATAACTCTTCATCAGGATATTCATTATGCATATCTTTGTGGCTTTTTAGTATTTCGGTGTCTTTCCCGGAAGAATACTCCAGTTTTAGGTGGTAATTATTTTCCGATTTTTCATACGAATCTTGAATTTCTGTTTTAAATGTGAAAGTATCGCCATACTTTAATTCTTTTTCGCTACCCAAATCATTATCTTTCGAATCTTTAAACGAAATACCCTCGTGTTGTGTGAAAACTAATTTACAGTTAATTTTTTCAATGTTTTCTACTTTTACGGTTGTGTTTTCGGAAATATTCTTAATTTTGTATTGCCCGTTTGTATATTCAATTGGGGTACCGTTGGCTAAAGCTGCCAAATTAGAAGAGCTGTATCCTTCGTTTTCTTGTATTGTAAAGTTTATATTATATCCGTAAGGTTTCCTGAGTATAAAATAGTCGGCATCTGCCGGTTTGTCTTCAGGCAAAGCTTTGTCTTTTAAAGGGTTGCCGTCGCTGTCTAAATATTCGAACGCAGGGTCTTCGATAAAGGTAACGGCTAAGGATCTTTTTTCACGCGAGGATGTTAAAGTAATATCGCCACTTAGATTTTTTATTTCGTATCTGTTTCTTATTGATTGTGTGTTTGTGTCGCGTGTTATTGTTGAACGTTTAGTGGGGTCGGTGCTTTCTACAAGTTCGGCACTGTCTACATCTTTATCAAGTGTTTTAACTTTGCCTTCAAATGCGATATCTAGGATTTCGTTATTTATATTATATCCTGTTTGTGGTTCAGTTTCAAAGGTGAAATCACTTCCGGATTCAATGTTTTTTACTAAAAACTTTTCACCGTCGGTAACGTCATAAAAGTTAGAGGCAAATAAGTTGCACCTTATTGCATATTTGTGCTTTTCCGGTGTAGGTATACGCACTTTTAAATTGTCTGAATATATATTGTTTATTGTATACAGATAATCTCCTTCGGTTTCCATTTCTTCACAGCTTACTGTTCCGAAACCTTCAGGATAAACTTGCACACTGTTTGGATCAAAATCATAGTTTTTATCTGCATGAATAATAAAATTAAATTTTGCACTGATATTTATATCGTCTGTTTCAACGATGTAACTGTTTTTTGTCATTTGAATTGATTTTTTTATTACGTCATTGCCTTGATCGTCTTTTACGATGTAAGTTTCGTAAAAATCCAGCCCTCTGGTTTCAAGCGGAAATTCTATTTCGGATTGTGTAACAAATTCCGAGTTGTTAAATATTGGCGTTAAGGTTATTGTGTCATACATATATGCAAAATTTAAGCTTTCCTCGTTCTCGCCGCTTTCATCGTACGCAGAAGTAGAAGCCACATTGTTTTGATAATTGCTCCCGGTTAATTCGGCACCCAAATATTGTGTGGTAGGGTAATAATATTGATAAGTTGCAAAAGTTCTTCCCATTACGTTTGTAGAGCCTCTGGTTCGGGAACTAATGTTTAGACCATGTGAATTGTTGAAAAGTCTAGAATTGTATGAAAATGAATATCCGTTTGATGAATTTTCGGCATATGAATAGTTATAATTAGCATCATTGTTTAATCTATTAATGTATGATGACTGTATATTGTAATTTAAATCACCATTCATTAGGTTTTCTTTGTCATGATTTTCTTTGTTAAAATTTAAGTTTTGGCTGATAAATAATGATGCAAAATTACCGTTGCCATTAGATAGATACGGCCATTTGTGGATTTTATAAGCCTTGTTTTGAGGAGCTGTATATCCTGTAAAAAGATCTCCCCCCCAAGCTGTATTGGTTTCATTAAATCCGTTAAATTTTCTTGTGCAAAGCGGGTTTGATCTTGTTATGTCGAAAAATTCGCTTCCTAAAAGGCTGTTTAAATCAAAAAATTCAAACAACGTAGCAAAGCTACCTGAAATTTGTTTAAACACAGCAGGAATTAATGGATATTTTGAAATTGAGTAAAAATCCGGATTATACCTAGAAAAAACGTCATTTTTATGGCCGCTTCCGTTAACTGTAGTAGCGTTTCCTAAGTCATAGCTTTTTGATGTGTTGTTCACAGTTTGGTTAATATTATTTGCTATTTTACCTTTATTATTGTTTCCTTTTATGCTAAAAATATCTTCATCTGTTACATTTTGCCCTGTGCCGGGGTCGTATCTTGTTCCGTCAACTTTAAATCCTATAAAATTATTTGCATTGTTAACTACGCCATAATCGAGTTTTATGTTTAAGTTTTCAGGCCCAAAATAAGATTTGTTACCGCTGAATCCTTGGCATTTATTGTTGTTAAAGTCTGGGCCGCTTTCATTTTCGATTTTTTTAAATTGAACGTCAAATGATTTACCATCGTCAGATGCTGTGGCGCCGGAAATATCCGTTGGTTGATCTTTAAATTTAATTTCGTAATCGTTTGCTTTGTTGGCAGCGTCTGTGCCAAATGTATATTTTTTTGCCAATGACCAAGCTTTAATGGGGAGAAGGTTGTTATTTCCGCCTTTTGAAAACGAAACTTTTAGCGGTGAGATTATATTATTTACTGTGTATTGATTGTTTTCGTTAAATGTTTGAATGCTTCCTTCGTTACTATTTTTTATTGATATATCGGAATTATTGTTGCTGTTATTTTGGAATGTTATGCTGGAATCAACCGGGACTTCCAAAGAATCTATATTTTTGGCATCTTGGTAGACGCTTTGCCCGTCATTTATTTTATAAGATATGGTTGCATCGTCCGGGATACCGCTTTTTTCTATTGTTAGGGTGACGTTTTTACTTTTGTCGGGTTCAATTGTAATTGATTGGTTTTCTTGTATGTTAGAAATAGTGTAGTTACCGTTAAAGCCTTTTTTAAGCTGTGTATTATTGGCTTTTACCATAAAGTTTTCATCTTCAAGCCCGCTTTTTAATTTAAAGGAGAAGTTGTCGCCTTTGTTTACGGTTTGACTTTGTTCCGATGTTTCGGCATATTCATATCCGGAAGCAAAGTTAACGTTTGAAGTCCCTTGTATGTTTCTTACGCTTAGTGTAGTATCAGATTTTATTGGCGAAACTTTGAATTTATTATTTTCCAAAGAAACGTAAGGAGTTATATCCGCATTTACGTCCAAGTACATATTTTCTGTCGTATATCCTTCATTTGGCGTAACGGTTATTTCTAAGTTTCCGCCGTGTTCCACGTTGTAAATTTTTGTGCCTAAATTTTGCGTGCTTTCGTCAAGATGTACGTTTTGGCCCGATACATCAATTTTTGCATTTTTTAAATTCTGCGCAACGCTTACCGCATAAAGATTTTTTACGGGTTTAGACGTTTCAATTTTTACCGGTTGACGAATGTCTGTTATGGTGTAAAGGCCCGAGCATTCATCTTTTGAGTTTTCATTGTTTGGAGAGAGTAAAGTTTTTTCGCTTCCCAAAACGTTGTTTTTGTAAACTTCAATATCGCTAAAGTTTTGAGTGTATCCGTCGGCCTGTTTTAACCTAAACGAAAAAGAATTTCCATATTTAACGCTTGAATTTGTTATTTGATTTTCTCCGCTTTCATCAACAATTAAAATCCCGTGTTCTTGCGCCGGAAAATATATTGGCACGCTTGCCCCGGAAAGCTCTTCTATGGTGGAAAGTTCTAAATTTTCCGAAATATTATAAAGTGAGTAGTTATAGTTGTTTTGGTGCAGAATTTTTCCGTTTGCAACCAAGGTTTTTTCTAAATTTTCATATTTAAAATCGTAATTTTCTCCGTAAGAAGCCGTAAACGAATTTCCACTTGCAAGGGCATTATATTCATTTTCGCTTAATATTTTATATTCTATTGTGCCGGAGGTGCTGTTTTTTACGCTATATGTGTTTTTTTCTGCAGATTTGTTTATTTTTATATCGTAATCTTTATTTACGGACGTGTTTAATTTTACTCCAGAGGTCGTTTGAGTTTTGTTTATAAATTCGTCTATTCCCTCTATGTCGTTAAAATCAAGCCCTGTTTGGGTGTATGGTGCGGTCCTTTCAATAATTACGTTTATTCCCATTCCATAAGTAAGATTATTTAATTCGTAAGAATTGGAATTTTCCGAAAAGTCCATTTTTTTCTTTTCTGATTCGTTTGAAAAATAGTAATAAACGTCAAGGGCTTCTTTTGTTTTTTGGGGTTCTTCTTTCATGGCTATTTTTAAGCTGTAATTATCTTCTTTAATGCCCGAAAACGATAAATTAAGGTTTTTATTTACTTTGAGTTCGGAAGTAGGGTAGTTTTTACCGGGAATTATCAGCTCGTCCTTTTGCGGATCACGTTCTATGAATGAATCGCTGCCGCTGTAATCATATACTTTTAAAGAAAAAGCTTCTTTTGAGCCGTTATCCAGTATTTTTACGTCTTCAACTTTTAAATGGCTGTATCCCTCGTCAAACTTAACTAGGAACTTTATTTTGTCGCTGTTTTTAATTTTTATTGAGTTGGTTCCTGCTGTGGGTTGCCAATTCCCGTAATCTTCGTATGTTCCGATTAATTTGGTAGATTTTTTCGATATGGCATACTGAAGGCCGTTTTCCGAAATTCCTTCTAAATTTGCCGGGAATGTTACTTTGTAATCATTAACTGTAGAGTTGTCGCTGTTTATTGCCGAAATTAAAGATTTTGCACCAAAAGAAATTAATATGAATGACAGTAAGAACATAGTAATTAATGCCGGTATTTTAAAAATTTTTTGAGAAAATAATTTGATTTTTTCCATAATTTTAAACCTCCAAAAAAATGTATAAAAACCCAATTTATTATTATTATACTAATTATTATAATTTTTTCAATATAATATATAGTATTTTAAAAAAATGTATTTAAAATTTAATAAACTAACATAAAACGTCATACATATAGAGTATTGAACACAAATTGATTATTTATTATTAATTAAAGGAGAAAATTTATATGTGGGGAACGCCTTCGCTAGAAGAAAGAAGCAAAATAATTAACTTTATAAGAGAAAAATATGAGTTTGTGGAAGTCGGTACGATTGGAAAAAGTGTTTTAAATAGAGATATAGATTTTTTGAAAATAGGCAGTTCAAAAAAAATAATTTTGTGGCTCGGAGCGTTTCATGGCATGGAATGGCTTACAATATTAGTACTCCTTAAATTTTTTGAAAAAATATGCTCTTATATTCAAAGCGGTGAAAATTTATACGGAATCGATTTTAAAAAAGTGTTTAAAGAGAAATCTTTAGTTGTAGTTCCTTGCGTAAATCCGGACGGGGTTGAAATTGCGCTCAAAGGCGGAATTTCTGCCGGAGAATACAAGCACGCGGTAAATTTGATAAGTGGTGGCAAGACTGATTATTGGCAGGCGAATGTGCGCGGGGTGGATTTAAACCATAACTATAATGCAAATTGGGAAGAGCTTCATGATTTGGAAATTAAAAGCGGAATAACCGGCGCTTCCATGACAAGATACGGCGGAAAAACATACGAAAGTGAACCGGAGACAAAATCCGTGGTGAATTTTTGTAGAAATAATCCTGTGGAGTACGCTATTGCTTTTCATAGTCAGGGCGAAGAAATTTACTATGGTTTTGATGGAAAAATTCCAAAAAATTCAGAAAAAATCGCAAATTTACTTTCCGTGTCTTCGGGATATAAACTTTCTAAGCCAGAGGGCTTGGCTGTTGGCGGAGGTTTTAAAGATTGGTTTATTTCAGAATTTAATAAACCTGCGTTTACCGTGGAAATTGGTCTGGGGAAAAATCCTCTGCCGATTTCCGATTTTGAAAATATATACAAAAAAATAGAAAAAATGCTTTTGATTGCGGCCTTGATTTAAAAAAACAATTTATTGAATATTCCGGGTTTATGTGTTAAAATTTTTGAGTGTATTTTAAAAAAAGGAATGGTAAATAGCTTGGATATTAATGAAAAATATAACGTTTGGGTAAAAAATATTAAAAATGAAGAACTTTTAAAAGACCTTAATAGCATAGAAAATAACGAAAAAGAAAAATATGAAAGGTTTTATAAGAATTTAGAGTTCGGTACGGCGGGGATTAGAGGAATAATGCGCTCTGGTATAAACGGAATTAATATATACACAATCAGGCAGACGGCTCAGGGGCTTGCGAATTATCTTTTAAAATCGTGCCAAAAACCGGTTGTGGTTATATCGTACGATTCAAGAAATAATTCCTATTTATTTGCCAAAGAAACCGCATCTGTTTTGGCTGCAAATAATGTAAAAGTGTATATTTCAAGTTCGCTTCAGCCAACACCTTTTTTGTCTTTTGCCGTAAGGTTTTTAAAAGCAGATGCCGGGGTTATGATCACAGCAAGCCATAATCCCGCGGAATACAACGGCTTTAAATGTTATGGCAGCGACGGCGCACAAATGGGCGAAGAAGACGCGTTAAAAGTGTATAATTGCATATCACACGTGGATATATTTAAAGATGTGAAGTATGCTTCGTTTAATTTAAGTTTGGAAAGCGGTCAAATAAAATTTATACCTGAAGATGTTTATCAGGAATATATAAAATGTGTTCTTGCCCAGAGGATTAATAAAGATGTGGATATGTCTCAAATAAAAATTGTATATACTCCGCTTAGTGGTGCGGGTAAAAATTTTGTAAAGACTGTTTTTGAACTTTCCGGTGCAAAAGATTTTGTTATTGTTTCCGAGCAAGAAAATCCGGACGGGAATTTCAGCACTTGCCCAAAACCAAACCCGGAACTCAAAGAAGCCTTTAAATACGGCGAAATGTACGCTCAAAAAAATAATGCGGATATAATTATTGCAACAGATCCCGATGCCGACAGGCTTGGCGTTTGTGTAAAAAATGGCGGTGAATTTCGGCTTCTTACCGGTAACGA
>JAFQXU010000042.1 GCA_017406805.1 Clostridia bacterium
CGCGGCTTTTGTACCCAACAAAATAGCTTGTTGTTCTGTGGTAACCGGCGTTGATGTTAAATTCATCAAACCAACATGTGCTAAACCCGCCAAAAAAGAAGCCACTTTTAAAATTGGCATATAAAAACCTCTTTTCTTTAATTAATCTATTTTTTGAAATTTAAATACCTCACGTTTAATGTCCCAAATAAAACCTTTTTTAATAAATTTGCCATCTTCAAATTGCCACCCTTGGTAAAATTTATAAAAACCAGGAGCTAATTTTAAATTATTTTCACGCATATATTTCACTATATTTTCTAAAAATGATATAGGAACGGGGAGGTTTGTAACGACCCCATTAAGTTTATCATCTAAAACTTTTTGAAAGTAATCGGCATCTATAACCTCACCTTCTAATACTTCCAAATTTATCTCTTTCCCAATAGCCATAACGTGACTACCACCAAAAATATTAATTAACCCAATAAATAAAATAACTAATGCTAATATACGTTTCATAATTTTTACATCTCCTTTAAAATTTTTATTTTTGTAAGCCCCAACGTACTATTTTACCCGTATTTTTGTCCAAATGAATTTCAGGTCCGCCACCACCAAACATAGCTCTGCTTTTAAAAAATCCGTTCCCAAGATCTCGCTCCGGAACTTTGGGAAGCGAAAAAGCTATACACCAATCTTGCCCATAGTCAGTAACTCTTATATTGGGATATCTGCTAAAATCAACTATCCCATCAAACAATTTGTGGGCTATATATTCGCCTAATTCTTTTGCCTTTTCCGCTTGATTTATAGGCTCTGACGAAAAAACATTATACATTTGAACCCAAAGAGCCAGTTTTGAATAAGATATCATTTCATGACAAAACATATTTTCTCCTTTTTTTAGTTATGATCTTAATAATTTATTATAAATAACAACTCTATTGTTTTCTTACTCGCACAGCGCCTTTCCACACTATCTTTTCTGTTCCATATCTACCCATAGTTTCTTCATTTATATAGAGTCTTTCCCAACTTTTAAAAAATCTTTCCAAATCCTTTAAATCAAAAAACCTTTTATATATTCCCTCAGCTGTTTTATATAAATGCGGCTCGATTTCTTTACCTTTTCCTGCGCCATAATTAATATCTTTTGTGGAATTAACTCTAAAAATCAGCAATCCGTTTGGTTTTAAAACTCTTTTTATTTCATTTAATACCTTAAAAGTCGTTTTTTCCGTAAAATAATGAAGACTTAAATCACATATTACTAAATCTGTGAAATTATCTTCAAACGGAAGCCCTTTCGCCATATCAAAGCACTCTGCTTTTTCTATTTCCGGAAAATTATTTTTTATGTTTTTTACTGCACTGATTGAATAATCGCAAGGGATTACCTCTTTCCCTTTTTCAATCAAATACAAAGTATCGTTACCAATACCGCATCCCAAATCAATGATAGGCGTTTGGCAGTTTTTTATGGTTTCTTGGAATAAATCTAACCAGTTATCGTATTTTATTTTGCTTCTTTCGTAACTACTATGTAAGCTATCCCAAAACTCATTTGCTCTCACTATGGCGATGTTTTCATTATTAATATCTTGATTTTGGTCTAAATTTATTTCATATGATGGTTGGTGAGTTGTTGTAAACATAAATTTCTCCTTTGTAAATTTATAAGTAACAATATTTTTATTATTTCTAAATCTTTTATTAATATTGTACCACGAATTATATATTTTGTCAAACTTTTAAGCTCAAAAAAATAGAGCCTTTCAGCCCTTTTTTTATCTTTAAATTCCTTCCATTTTTAATATATAGTCCTCCACCACATCTTTAAAATGCGTGGTATCCACTGCGTTTTCGTACAAATAATTAATTATCTTTTTTACAAAATCTTCTTTTCGTGAAATGTCATTTATAATTTCTTTTTCTTCATAATTTCTCAATTTAGTTACAATTTGAATTCCAAAACTATCCTTTCCTTCAGATTTGGTTTTAACTAAATTATAAAAAACAGTTTTATTTAGCGAAGAAAAATTTTTTTCGTATAAATTCTTAATATCCATTTTAAGCCCTTCTTTTTTATATTCTTTCTATTTATATTCTAAATCACATTCATTCCCCATTTCAACGAAATATAATCGAAATTATTCGAAAATTTTAAAAAACAAAAGAGCAGCCCATTAAAGCCACCCTTAAAAAAACTTATTTAATCAAATTATTTAATATCTCTGCATTTAAACGTTATAATTCCTATTATTGTGGTCACCAAAATCCACGCTCCGCAAACTATTAAACCTGTGTTTATTTCTTGGCTCGTTAAAGTACTAAAATTTAAAGCTTTAGAAACATATGTGCTCGGTAAATAGTCGTTGAATGTGAAATCTTCAATTTTAAGCCAAGTGACAAGTGCGTAATTAATAAATTTAAACAAAACTAATTCTACCAAAGGAATACCTATATTAATTGCTATTGTAATACCTGATCTTCTTACTAAAAAGCCCACCATAATGTAAAAACTTACAAGTGCTAAATAAGCAAACAAGTAAAATGATATGGATTGTAGTAAGTCAATATATATTTCTCTGGTATATTCTCCAACTTCCCAAATTATACTACCGGTAGTAAATGATGCTGCGCAGCAAATGACTGCATAAATAACAAGCATAGTTAAAGAAACTGTCATTTTTGAAAAATAGATGCTTATTCGATTCGCGCCTGATGCAATAGTATTTTTTATTGTTCCATAACTAAAATCTGAAGGAATAAAAAGCGATATAACTATTGTTAAAAATGTTCCAAATGCAGGTAACCCTTCGAGTATGGCCTTTGACGAGTTTAAATTTAAGAAACTTGCGTAAATTCCGTAACTTTCCAAAACAGTTATATTATAAGCATAAACACTCAGTACCGCCATAAGAGCCGAAAGAGCCGCACAAATATAAAAATACTTTGTATGTAAAATTTTATAAAAATCTGCTTTTATTAATTTTCCCATATTAAACCTCTCCTTCCATTAATGCTAAGAAATAGCTTTCATAGTCTTCTTGCTCTTTTGTAAAAGAGCTTACTATAATTTCAGCATCCACCAATGCGGATTTAAGCTCTACAAAATTATCTATATTTTCGTAAATACAAACAGTATTATCATTTACTTTAATATCTAGTTCTCCAAATTTTTCTTTAATAACCGCCACTGCTTTTTCGGGGTCATTAACCATTATTTTTATGCATGGTTTAACCATTTTTGAAAGTTCATCGGCATCAAATTCCGCAACGAGTTTACCTTCGTTAATAACGCCGTATCTTGTGGCCATTTTATTAAGTTCGCCCAAAATATGGCTGGAAATAAAGACAGTAATTCCCGCTTCTTTATTAAGTTTTAAAATAAGATCCCTTATTTCTTTAATTCCCACAGGGTCAAGGCCGTTTATTGGCTCATCAAGAATTAAAAATTCCGGGTCACCAACCAATGCCAAAGCAATGGCAAGTCTTTGTTTCATACCTAGTGAAAAATTCTTGGCTTTTTTTCTACCGGCTTCCTTTAATCCCACAAGTTCAAGAAGTTCATCTGTTATGCTTTTATCTTCCACACCTTTTAAAATGCGCTGAACCTCAATATTTTGGCGTGCATTCATATATGGATAAAAAGCAGGATTTTCTATAACCGTGCTTACTCTTTTACAGCCTTTAATTAATTTTGTATCTCCAAAAAGCTCTATACAGCCAGAAGTTGGTGCTGAAAGACCAACTATCATTTTCATAGTAGTTGTTTTTCCGGCACCATTTTTACCTATAAAGCCATAAATGTCCCCTTTGTTTATAGTAATATTAACATTATCTACTGCATTTTTACGAGCATAACGTTTGGTTAAATCTGTTACTTTTAAAACACATTCCTTTTCTAAAGGTCTGGTGTTGTCTTTAATAGCGTTTTCCACCTGAACTAAATTTTCGCTCATAAATTTTCCCCCTTTTTCATTAATAAATTAAATTTTTAAGCTACATTCTTTATAATATATTAAAATTTAAAATGAGTCAAGATTATTTAAAATTTATTTTTTTTCGTATTTGCCTGTTTTAAAAGCACTGTGGAGCTCTTTTATCATATCCGCAGCTATAGGGCCCGCAGACTTTATACCAAAATCTCCGTTTTCCACCACGACAGAAAAAGCCACGGGAAAAGTTTTATCGTAAGAAAATCCAACCATCCATCCGTGAGGAAGTTTATCTTCTCCCACTTCTGCGGTTCCTGTTTTTGCGCACATTTGAATTCCGCCAAACATAGAATCTTTATACTGATTTTTCATTGTATATCTCATTATTTCTTTTAAAGATTCCGCTGTAGTTTCTCTAAACATTCTTTTTGACAAATTTTTGGAATTATTAAGATATTCCCCCGACGAATCTGTAAACACAGATTTAACAATAAACGGCTCAACGTGAATTCCTTTATTTGCAATAGCACCCATAACCTTTAGCATATAAAACGGGCTAACTTTATCTTTTGATTGGCCTATTCCCGACCACCCAAGCTCCGCTTTTGAAGCGCCATTTGCATCGTAACTGCTACTTATCACTTGCATTCCATCAAAATATTCTGGAGCATTAAGCCCATATTCTTCCATTTTTGACTTCATTTTTTCTTTTCCGAGTTCTATGGCTATATCACTAAACACAATATCGCAAGATTTAGACATAGCGTCTTTTAAATTTATTTTTCCGTGGCTTGACATACACGTAACTTTTTCGCCATCAATAATTTTTACTTTTTTGCACTCAAAAGTCCTTTTTTCTACATCGGGAATTAAATCAAGCGCCGCCGCAGTGGTGAAAATTTTAAAAATAGATCCCGGAGTAAACGAAGAAGAAATAGCCCTATTAATGTACATCCCCTCGTACTTGTCTTTAATATTTTCATCCAAATTTGGACGATTATTAACATCATAAGTCGGAAGGCTTACCATGCACAAAACTTCTCCGGTTAAATAATTATACGCAAGCGCAGCACCTTTTTTATCTTTAAAACTTTTAGAAACCTTTGCGCAAACCTCACTGTCCAAAGTAAGTTTTATATTTTGGTTTATATCAAAAACATGCGGCGCACCAAAGCCAATAACGGGATTATAGCCAAAAAGTTCACTGTTATACCTGCTTTGCACTGATGTCGGAATTAAAACAGAGCCATCTCCAACTGTATGAAGCATTGCTTTTCTTATATCTTCTTTTTCATTATAAATTCTTTTTCCGTCCAATGTCTGCGCCAAGATAATATTATTAGTGTCAAGGATCTTCCCGCCGGACATATTTCCCTCTGAAAGATGCCTATTTACAGGCGAAAAAGCCCACTGCCTGGAATTTGTTATAAATTCAAAAAGGAAAAACCCAATTCCCGCAAAAAAGAAGCATACCACTATATATATAATAATAGAACGATACCGCGTGTTTTTCATTTTTTCACCTCAAATCTTATCTTTTTATGGCGTATGTCCTCTCGTCCGATGCTTTTATAAATGCAAGTATCCCCCAAACAGAAATTAAACTGGAACCGCCTAAACTTATAAACGGAAGCGTAACACCCGTAAGAGGCAAAATATCCACGACTCCAAAGACATTAAGCATCATCTGAAACACAAGCATTCCTGCACCGCAACATGAAGCTATTGAATAAAATGCCGACCTACTGCGAATACTCGCGCTGCGGGCGTAAATTCCAAGCACAGCTATGGATAAAATAATTAAAACACCCATAATTACTCCCCATTCTTCGCAAAGCATTCCGAACACCAAATCGCTTGGCGCCGCAAAAACATATTTTAGCGCACCTTTGCCAATTCCAAGCCCTAAAAGTCCACCGCTTGCGGAATATGTAAGGACCCTTGTTTGCTGATAACCCGTATCGTTAATGTGTTCCCAAACATGCCTCCAAGCAGAAAACCTGGTAACTATATACGGCTTAAATTTTAAAATAAATCCGGCACCAATTACCGCAGCAGCACAAGTTAAAACAACGGTTCTTATGCTGCCCGAACGCATAAATGCTATTAAAATAAACGTTACGAAAAATATGCAAGCAGTGCCGAAATCGCCCATTAAAAACAGCGCACCCATACACGCCGCGGAAAACAATATAAACAGCGTTAAATTTTTTGTGGTTTGTATTCCTTTTAACGTAGATGAACCAAAAAACACAAACGCAACTTTTACTAATTCTGAAGGCTGAAATGAAAATGGCCCGAGCATAACCCAGTTTTGCGAGCCGTTTTTCACTTTTCCGAAAACCAAGTTTACCGCCAAAAGCAAAACAGCAACTACCGCTATGTACGGCCGAAATTTCATTGCCATATCGGGGTCTTTGATAAATGCCAAAATTATTTCAAAAAATATAATCCCTATTCCCAAACAAATTATTTGTGTATAAGTTGACTTTATATCCGCCCCCACAGCGTTCATTATTCCAATACCGCTTAAAAATATTCCCAAGGTTTCCAGCTCAAAATTGCTTCGCCTTATTATATACTTTGAAACAATAAAGCTTATCCAGGAAATTCCAAATAAAAAGGCAAAAATTGTTATCGGTCTGTAATCAAAAGATGAGCCCGCAAAACACATCTGAACTGTGCAAAGAGCTTGAAACATACTAACCATTGCCAGTATTGAACCGCCTGCGTAAAATTTATTATAGCTATTTTTTAAACTATTTTTTTCCGGCTCATCATTAAAGACATCAGATTTTCTAAGTTCGTAGTTAATTCCGCCAATTTGGATAATATCGTTTATGTAAACTTTTTCATCTGAAGAAATCGGAGAACCATTTAAAAAAACCCCACCTTTGGAATTTGTGTCAGAAATGAACCACCCCTCATCACGCCTGTAAAGCACAGCGTGATCCCTTGACGCCGTGGGGCTGTTTACAACTATATCGCAGTGTT
The DNA here is from genome assembly GCA_017406805.1 of Clostridia bacterium. GTDB lineage: Bacteria > Bacillota > Clostridia > Oscillospirales > Acutalibacteraceae > UMGS1491. The sequence continues at coordinate 6,918 of JAFQXU010000042.1, forward strand.
TGTCCCTGCCTATCGAGTTTTCCCAGTATACAATCGGTATTTTTTCGCCGGTGGTTTTATTTATAAGAGCTATCAATGGATGCTTAAAACTTAAATTTGAAAACAAAGACTTAAAACAGCACCCTATTATTAAAATACCCATAAACGGCAGTATGATTTGAATTATATAAATAAACATAGAAAACAATACGCTCAAAGTCAAACTCCTCCTTTATTGTTTCTTGGATTTTCTTAAAACGCTTTTTGCTACTCTCCATAGATCTTTAAATTCTTTTGTTTTGAAAAATATAATAATATTAAGTAAATTTGGAACCAAAACACAAACAAACATATTAAATATAACCTGAGCAAGCAGGCAACGTTTTGAAAACGTCATTTTTGCAGTAACATAAGAAAGTACAGATGCCATACTGCTTATAACTTGATTCTTACACGCCCATAAACCTATTTGATAGCACACGAAAGAATAAATAGCGGTAAGAACTGTGTAAAGTGTAAATTTTAAATGATACGTTTTAACGCTCTTTTTAAAGACTTCATTATAAACCAAATACGGCTGCACCCAATACGGTATTGCCATTATTCCTATTATATTTCCAATCATAACTCCCGCTATTCCAAGAGGATTTAACAGAACCAGCGAGGCAGCAAACGTAACAACCGCGCCAAAAAGTGCAATATATTTATCCGGGTCGTATATTCCCGCACAATTTTTTGCCATTCCTATCGACTGACGAATTCCATAAACATAAAGATACCCAGCCATTGCAACAATAGTACCCATATTAAGAACAGATTCAGAGCCGATCCAAAGGCCTATAAATGGTGTTATAACGCTAACAAAAGAACATAATATAAACGAATAAATTAAAAAATTAAAAAAATATAACACATTAAAGCTGCTATACACTTTTTGTTTACCTTCTGTGCTTAAAAGGTTTCCAAAGCTTGCACTTATACTGTTAAAAATCTCGTTTGTTACGGCCATAAGCGCCAAAACAATCATCATATGGCTGCCGTACTTTGAAATAACCGTAAGCCCCAGCAGGCACTCTATTACCACATAAGAAAAAACAGTTGTACTGTAGCTTGTTACTTTGTGAATAAAAAGCGCTTTTATATTTTTAAATAAGTCTTTTTTTTCAATATTGGGAAGTTTTGCTTTTGTTTTTAAGTTTATAAAAGGATATTTATTATTAAAAATATAGGAAATAATTACATTTTCAATTAATTTGGAAAAAATTCTGCAAATTATGTATAGCTCAAAAGACCCAAAAATTTGTAAAACCGCAACTTGCGAAATAAACATAAAGACTTGGGCTGCTGTGTGAATATTATTATTAATATAATTTTTTTGGTCAGCAATAATCATAGACCTTTTATGAAAATAAAGATAAGACGCCACAACGTCTAAAACATAAAGCATAAAAATCTCTGAAAGCCACAGCTTTGAAAAGCCGTCTTGCCTTGGCATAACCACAAAATACACTGCAATTAAGCCAACACTAAAAACAACGGCTGCTATAATCATATATGCTTTTCGCAAAAAGCAGAGTATAACCGAAACCTGATTCCAATCTTTATTTGCAATAGGTTTATAAAGTTTATAAACAATTCCGATACCAAGTCCCATTTCCACTATTGCCAAGCCCTCAATAATCCTTGGAAAATAACTCTCTATACCGGAAATTTCCATACCCAGTATATCTATAAATCGATTACGAGCTATAAAAGAACCAAGCATAATAATAGCATAGGAAAAACAGCCTGCCATACTATTAATTAAAGAATTTTTTGTTCTCATATAAATTACCTATCCTCAAAATCACATTTTGATTTACAGTCAATAGTGCTCATTATATAGCCCAAAAATAACCAGAAGAAAAATGATCCAAGCGTTGTTATAAACAGTATTTCAGATAAAAACATACCTGATGCAGCAATGCAAAGCGCCGATAACGCAAGCGAATTAAAAAACGCATCGCTAACTGAAAAATGATTTTTAAAATAATGTTTTATAATTAAATATGCGGATTTAATAAGGAAAAATCCTAAAAATATAGCTCCGAGCGACCCGGTATAAAGTAAGATTGCAACGTAAAAATTATGTGCATCATACCCGCGAGCAACTATAAATGATTTTGGTAAAACGTCACTGGCATAAAGAAGAGCGTTTCTTGGAGATGCACCAAAAAGCCATGTCGTTCTAAAAATTTCCAGTGCGCTTCCCCAGATTCTAAATCTTAAATTTGAAATATCTGTAGTTTGTGCAACGTCGGGTCTTTCCATTGAAACCTGATGAAGAACAAAACCCGATTGGCTATAATCCAAGCCAAAAACTGCTTTAAAAACCGACGGCGCATAAGAAAGCACCAAGCGAACAGCCCCAATTAGATAATGCACAAAAACGCACAAACAAATTGCAGCAAAAATTCTAATTACAACTGCGTAAAATTTACTGCTTGGGTTTAATTTATAACTATATACAAAACTTGAAACAAGCAAAGTTAACAAGAGACAAACTTCCCCGGTTCTGGAAGCACCCAGAACTATATAAATAAATTGAGCAACTATATTACATACGCAAATTATGCGCATTAACTTGCTTTGGTTTTTGTAGTTTAGTATCGCAACTGAAAAAATAATGGTTAAAATTGAAACAATTGATGCATAGTTAGGATCCGAAAAAAACCCAAAAAGGCGATTTTCAATGCAGCCAACGAGTATTCTTGTCCCGCCAACATAAAATATGCTTGAATACTGCAAAAGAAAAGTTATTATTGAAATAAGTGCAGCAACAAACCACATTACAACAAGAATTTTTTGCAAAATTATAATTATCTTTTTTGTTTTTTCAATTCCGTTAACACTTGCAAACGGATACAAAAAGAAAAGGCTTACAAAAATAGAAATGAGTGATTTTAAATTTCCCGCCCAACCATATTCAACATAGATAAGGCACGAAACAGCGCACGAAACAGTGAAAAATAGCAAACACATTAAATTTGGAGCCGTATAAATTTTTTTATTTTTAATTAAATCCAGGCATACAAACAAAATCGCAAAAAAAGATATACCCAAAAATGCCACACTATCTATTTTACGCGGCAAAGCCCAGTATAAATTTATAAATCTTCCGACTAACATAAACATAAAAAAAGCTACTGCTAAATTTTTAATTTTATCATAATACCGTGTATCAGATAAACTTGATATTCCCATTAACTTTCACCTACATTTTAATAATAATTATCTATTTTACCATAATATTTGACGCTTTGGACTTTTTATACCCTTTTGTAAATTTAAAAAGCTTACTTTAAGCTTATTTACTTTTTATAATTTTACAAAATTTTTGATATTTCCAATTCATTATAGCACAAAATTAAATACTCGTCTATTTAATTCCTTTTAAATTTTTTACCCGTTAATTTTATAAACCAGCTTTTTATAAATTCTTTTATTTATCAGCAATACAAAAACCGCAATCTTCCTCTTAAACGAAAAATATGGGTTTAAAAAAATTTTTAGTGCATTTTTTTTAACAAATTTTAAAGCCTTTAAATAATCTGATTTTTTTGGCGTTTCTTTACTTACAATAATTTTATCCAAAACATATATATAAGCCCAAATGTATCTAAATTCGGCTTCTTTTATAAGCTCGGGGTGGTTTTCTTTTATAAATTCAAAATGATTTTTATAAGCTTCTACAACATACCAATCGTTATAAGCAAAATTAGATGTTGTTATGCTGCCTTCGTGCCTTACATAATAATACTTTTGCTCAGAACTATAAAAAACTTTTTTTGCTTTTAAAAGTATTTTTGGCACTAAAAAAGCATCTTCGGAAGTTTTCCCCTCCGGAAATTTTTCACCCCGGAAAAGCTTTGCCGAAAAAAGTTTATTTACAGGATTAACAGAAAAAATTCTGCTTTTCAGCGCCTCGCTCATTGCCTCTTTGCCACTTAGTAAACCGCTGCCGTTAAAAGTAGACTGCCTTACCCTTTTTTCTAAGCCGTCTGCCTTTAAAAAGCAATTTACAATCCCGCACACAGAAACATCAGCTTTGTTTTTTTCTAAGTTTTCGTATAAAAATTCATACATATCTCTCGATAAATAATCATCGCCGTCAACAAAACTTATATAATCTCCGCTTGCGATTTTCAAGCCTTCGTTTCTTGCACTGCTAACACCTTTGTTTTCTTGGTGTATAACTTTTATTCTTTCGTCTTGCTGCTTAAGGCTGTCGCATATTTTTCCGCTTTCATCTTTTGAACCATCATCTACAAAGATTATTTCCAAATCTTTAAAAGTTTGATTTATAATCGATTCAGCGCATTTTTTTATATACTTCTCGCAATTATAAACAGGTACAATCACACTTATTGTAGGCATTTTTATTCCTCAAATCTATTAATAAAATTACAAATCCCACTTAAAAACCGTTTTAAATGGATTTTTTAAATCTGTTTCAAACACTCTGTGAATATCCCCAATCGTTTTAACTGGAGAATCCTCGTAAATAATCCTGCTTATACGCTTTTGAAATTCGCTTTTACCCAAAAATTCAGCGGCTTTTTCAAAGTCTTCTCTGCCTGAACGGCTGGAACCTATTAAAGTAATTCCCTTTTCCAAAACATCACGAGTATTTATCGCAATTTTGTGTTCGCTAACACCCATCAAAACTGCCGTACCCTGCGGGTTAATGTATTTTATTATATCATTAATGGCGTAGTAACTACCTTCGCCGCCCGCACATTCAAATGCGTGATCAACGCTAAAATCTTCGGGAATATTCTCGGAAAAATAAGTTCCGTCCGCAAACAAAAACTGCGACAATTTAAAATTATCTCGCCCAATAACATAAAGTTTTGACTCGGGAAAAATTTGTTTAATTATGCATGAAACGACGTACGCAAGGCTTCCGTCCCCCCATACTCCAAATGACTTTTTATTACCATGCGAAAATTTCTTTAATCTGTTTACACCATGCACACCCACACTTATAAACTCAGAAATTGCCGCAAATTGTTCGGGGATATTATTTATGGGGACAACTCTGTCCGGAGCAAGATTAACAAATTCACGCATAAAACCATCTTTACCGCTGGATAAAAAAGATGAGCCTTTTTGGTAATTTTCGTATATTTCTTTATCATTAATTTTAGACTTAACGTTTGGAATCATAATAACTTTTTGCCCGCAAGAAAAACTATTTGTAAAATCACAAACAACTTCTCCGGCGGATTCATGAATAAGCGCCATGGGGAGTTTACTTTTTAATTTGCTAATATCGCGAAGGCCTCTATAATAACGTTGATCTGCCTGGCAAATTGCCATATACGTAGGCCTTATAACAACATCATTTTCAATTTTAACATCTTCATACTTAACAGAAATATATCCCGGCCTTACTAATTGGTAGATATAATTAATCACCTAAATTTCCTCCAAGAATCGCTTGCGCTATTTTGTAGTCGCTTACGGTTGTGATTTTTATGTTAAAAGTATCGCCTTTAACCAATTTTACCGGTTTGTTTCTGAAGATGAAAATTCTGCAGGCGTCCGTTAAAACGCTTTTTTCTTCGTCGCTAAGGTCGCCGTATAAATTTTTAAGAGCAGACATTTTAAAGCTTTGCGGGGTTTGACCTTGGTACATCGTACTTCTGTTTGGAATAGAAGAAATTAATTCCCCGTCTTTGGATTCTATTATGGTGTCTATAGCACCAATAACGGTGTCACATGCGCCAAACTTTTCGGCAGCTTCTATGTTTTCATTAATCATTCTAAGCGTAACAAACGGCCTTACTGCATCGTGAGTTACAATAATATGTTCGTCGCTTTTACCATGATTTTTTTCAATCGCATCTATTATATTCAAAATGGTTAAATTTCTGTCTGCACCGCCTGGCGTCACAAAAACACGCTTTTTATCTATACTATATTTGTCCAAAAGTTCTTCGGCGTAGCCAACCCAATCTTTGTGAACACCAAGGTAAATAAAATCTAACTTTTTGCATATTAAAAATTTTTCCAAAGTGTGAATAATTATCGGTTTTTCCGAATCGCCAAGGGGTAAAAATTGTTTTGGAAGCCCCGAAAGATTCATTCTGTTTCCCACTCCACCTGCTACTATTGCACCAAAAATCATTTTTTATTCCTCCTAATTTTTAATTTAAATCCATATATATTATATCATGATGTGGAACTTGTTTTTCTTTGGGCGGAAGCTGCATATAATCGCCAAAAGCTATTTTTAAATATTCATCATATCCTACCGGAAGAGGCATTTCGTAGCCTTCAAATTCTTTATACACTGCTTTTTCAAAAATATTTTTTGGATATTCATTTTTCATGTAATGCGGTCCTGCACAAAGCTCGGTTATATACTCGGAATTCTCTATGGGGTATTTGCTCATTTGCTTTTCGGCAAACTTCCAAATCTTATTTTTTAATTTATTACCTGGAACTATACCCAAAAGCACTTTACATATTAAAGACATCATTTTTCCGTGATTTACCGGAACCATTCTTGAGCAGTAAAGAGTATAAATCATGCTCCAAATCATTTGCATTTTTCTTTTTATGCCTTTTGGGGCGCATCCGTCCAGCGGAAGAACATCTATCATCACGCCTTTTGCGCCGTCTTTCCCTTTTTGCCACGGTCTGATAACCTTTGTGTCATTATCCACAATTGTAGTCATAACATTACCAATAAATTTGCTTTCCGTTGTACGATTGCAAGAATATTTTTTTGTGTCTGCAAATTTATCCCAGATTTCAAAAAGCTTTTCGTAATCTTTTCGTGGCATAAAAATATCTATATCATCATCCCACGGTATAAAACCCTTGTGCCTCAGCGCACCGATACAGCACCCACCACAAAAATAGAACGTTAAATTATGCTCCTCACAAAATTTTTTGAAATAAAGAAGTATTTCCAAACTTTTGAGTTGTAAAGCGCGAAGTTCGCTCTTGCTGAGCTTCAGATATTCTTCGTTTTCTTTTTTCAATGCAATCCCACCTTATAAATTAATCAAAATCAGCATTTAAAAACTTAAATATACCTGCCAAAAATCCCAAACCATATGAAACATGTATAACAAAATGTGCGGCAAATAATTTTATTTTGCTGGTAAAATCCCATGTGTATTTATTTTTAAATGAAAATATTAAATTTATAAAAACATAAAGAGCAAGTATGCTAAAGTAAGCACCACGGAAAAAACTGCCACAAAAAGAAAGAAGCGCACCAAAAACAAGAAAAAGAACAAACATCATCGGGATTAAATGAGCAATTCTGGAAGGTTTATGGTGTTTTTTTACCACCGCAACTTTCCATTTTCCGTATTCAAAATACTGATTAAAAAGCCCATAAAAACTATCACGAGGGTAGTACACACTTTTAATTTTGGGAGTTACAAAAATTTTATCGCCTCGCTCGGTAATTCTAAAATTAAGGTCATCGTCTTCGCTTCTTGGAAGCCTTTCGTCGTACATTCCGATTTTTATAAGATAATCCCTTTCAAAAGACCCCCATGCAACGGTATCGGCATAGCCTTCGTAGTTTTCATCATAGTGTTTACTTCCGCCAAGCGCAAACGGCGAATGATACGCCGCGGCTATTACTTTTTGCGTAGGTGTTTTTCCCCTTACAACCGTTGTACCGCCAACATTTGCCGCTTTTGTCTTTTTTAAATACTTTATACACTCGGAAATATAATCATTTGAGTAAGCGGCGTGAGCATCCATGCGAACAATATATTTGCCCGACGAATTCTTAATGCCTAAATTCATAGCATACTGCACTGTTTTTTGGGGGTTATTAATTAGTTTTATAAAATTGTACTTACCTGTATATTTTTTTATTATTTCTGCAGTTTTATCACTTGAATTTCCATCAACTAAAATTATTTCCAGGTTTTCTTTTGGGTAATCTTGATTTAAAAGCGAATCCAAGCACTCTTTTATATACTTTTCTTCATTTAAAACCGGCACTATTACCGAAACATTATCAAAATCCATAAAACCCCTCTGATTTTTTTATTAATAACTTTACAATGTATAATTATATAGTTTTAAAAAAATATTGTAAATAGCTTTGACTTTTAAAAAATATATCGTATAATAATTATTGGTGAAAAAATTCAACATATCTTGACAATTCAATTTGAAATGTTGTATAATTTAGTTTATGTGTTGTAAAACTAGATTTTTTAAATCTTAATATACTACATAAAGTCCTGCTACAAAGCAGATAGGAGGGAAATAAATGGCAGAGGAAATTAAAGAAGAAGTCTCTAAAGATTTAAGCCAAGGCGAAGAAACCGCTTCAAAAGAATCTGAAGAAGTTTCTAATGATTTAAGCCAAAGCGAAGAAACCGTTTCAGAAGAATCTAAGGCTAACAAAAAAAATGAACCTTTTGAAAGTAGACTCAGAAAGTTTAAAAGACAAAGCATGGGAATAGTTTCCGAAGTGAGAAAAAGAGAATCATACGAAAGCCCCTCCGTAAGACGTAAAAAGAAATCTAAGGAAGCAGAAAAAAGAAGACATCAAAGAAATGGCCGTTTTAACAGCTCTAAATGGTAAAAATTATATTTGCTAACATAAATCCCCCTCAAGCTTAAGTGCATGAGGGGGAAATATGCATAAAAACTAAATAACGGAGGATTATAAATGTCTTTGCTTATGCCCACATACTTTACAAAACACGTCTCTGATATAAATCCGGAAATACTGCACAAATTAAATATTAAAGGTATTATACTTGATATCGACGACACTTTGGCACCGCACAAATGTTCCATTCCTGACGAAGAAGCTTTAAAATGGGTTAAATCCCTTAAAGAAAACAATATAAATTTAATTTTGGTATCTAATAATTTTAAAAACAGGGTGAGCAAATTTGCAAAAAAATTAGATCTACCGTATATTTACATGGGTCTAAAACCGCTAAGCTACGGCGTAAAAAAAGCAGTAAAGTACCTAAACTTACCCCAAGAAGAAATCATTTTAGTAGGAGATCAAATTTTCACTGACATAATCGGCGCAAATTTTTTGAAATTAAAATCTATTTTGGTAGACCCAATTGGCGGAAAAAAGACAATGCTTTTAAAAATAAAAAGATTTTTCGAAAAAAACATAAGAAAAAAAATAAAAAGCAACAAAAAATTAAATATTAACTCTATAATTTAAATTTTATTTATGGGGGAAACAAAAATGAGGAAAAAAAATATAATAATAATTCTTGGGCCAAATCTAAACATGACAGGGCTACGCGAAAAAGGAATTTACGGCGAAGAAACCGCAGAAAGTATAAAATCTCAGATAATTGCACACGGTGAATCAATCGGCCTTAACTGCGAGGTTTTTCAAAGCAACTGGGAAGGTGCCTTAATAGATAAAATCCACGAATTAAAAAACAAATACGACGGCGGGATTGTAAATCTTGGAGCTTTGGGGCATTACAGCTACGCACTCAGAGATGCAATATCATTCACAAAAATTCCTTTTATCGAAACGCACATGACGAATATTTTTGCAAGAGAAGAATTCCGCAAGCATAGTGTGATCTCCGATGTTTGCGTCGGACAGATTATAGGCTTTGGGAAAAACAGCTATTTTCTAGCCATGAACGCCATTAAAGAATTAATATAAAATTTGGGTATTGATTTTTATTTAATAAAAATGTACTATATATTTAAACTTTTATTTTTTAGAGGTGATTAAGATGGCTCCAATGGATACTTTTGATAAAACAATTACATTTTCCCTATCAAATGACAAAGAAACAAACATCAAAAACACTATTACTTTAGTGTACGATGCACTTTCAGAAAAAGGATACAACCCAATAAATCAAATAGTTGGATATATTCTTTCAGAAGATCCAACTTACATTACCACTCACAGAGATGCCAGAAATCTTATTAAAAAAATAGACCGAGATGAATTATTAAAAACACTTATAAGATTTTATCTGACAAATTAATTTTAAATTTACATACGCAAAAATAAAAACGCCTAAAGTTAATTTGGGCGTTTTTTTGTTTTTAAATATCTGTCTTCTTCGCTAAATATGCAGCCGCAATATTTTTGCATATACATTCCGCTATCTCTTGCTATTTTTTGGCCTTCCCTAAAATGCGGGCGAAAATCCCTGTACAAAAACTCCACCCCGTATTTTTTCGAAATACCTTCCGCCACACTGATAATTAAATCGTGCTTTTGGTACGGGCTGATAAGAAGAGTTGTGGAAAAATATTTATAATCATTTTCCGCAGCATATTTTGCCGTTTCTTCCAAGCGAACTTTATAACATTTTTCGCAGCGATTTTCAAAATCCGGGTACACTAAATTTATAAACTCACGAAGCCCGTAATCGTCTTTTATTATAGCTTCCAGCTCTCTTTTTTTCGCATATTCTTTAAGTGTGTTTCTTCTGCTTTTGTACTCTGTGTATGGGTGTATGTTGGGGTTATACCAAAAAATAACGGGTTTAAAACTTTCTTCTTCCAAAACGTCTATGCACTTTACGGAACAAGGCGCACAGCAAGTATGTAATAAAACTTCCATTTTTAATTATTTTCCGGATTTTCTGCCACTGAGTTTTTTTGCTCAGAAAATTGTGCTTCGTTTTTCTCTTTTTTAGTCCAAACGAAAACACCTTTTATAGCAAGTAAGAAATAAATTAAAAACAAAACACTTTGAGCGTATTCTCCAATTTTAAAGAACCTTACGCACATATACAAATTAGAAATAAGCCAAAACGCGAACCCCCACTTGTTGCGCTCTGCATTCATAAATGTACCTATAAGAGCGATAATAGACATTACCCCCGAAAGTAAATTCCATGGTTGGCACCACCATAAAATAACTGCATTAAACCATTCTGCCATAATTTTTTAACATCCTTTCTTTTTTCAAATTACAAATACCTTTATTTATTTGCTGTGATTAATTATAATATATTTATAAATGCTTTGTAAATTAAAATAATATAAAAAATAAATGGAGAAATTTTTATGGAAAAGCCTCTTGCTGAAAAATTAAGGCCAAAATCCCTTAAAGATATTGTAGGTCAAGAACATATTTTGGGGAAATCATGTTTGCTTTTTAATTTAATAAAAAATGGGAATATTCCAAACCTTATATTTTACGGCCCACCCGGAACAGGAAAAACCACAACCGCAAATATAATTGCGGAAAAAACAAATAAAAGGCTATTTAAAATAAACGCCACAACTGCGTCACTTTCTGACATAAAAAGCATAATAGCGGAGATAAACCCCATCACCTGCCCCAACGGAATTTTACTTTATATTGATGAAATACAGTACTTTAACAAAAAGCAGCAGCAATCACTTTTGGAATTTACTGAAAACGGCAAAATAACTTTGATTGCATCAACTACGGAAAATCCATATTTTTATGTGTATGGGGCACTTCTGAGCAGAGCGCAAGTATTTGAATTTAAAACTATATCAAAAAATGAAACCAAAAAAGCAATAAAACGAGGAATAAAATTCCTGGAAAAAGAAAACAGCACCAAAATTTCTATTTCTAAAGAGCTTATAGACAAAATTTCTTGCAATGCTTCTGGCGACGTGCGAAAAGCTATAAATATGCTAGAAATGTGCTTTTTATCTTCCAAAACAAGCGGCGGAAAAACCACCATAGAATCAGAAAAAATAATAAACGAGCTTACAAACAGCTGCTTTCATTCGTATAACAGTACAGGCGACGACCACTTTGACCTAATCTCAGCATTTCAAAAATCGCTGAGAGGTTCAGACCCGCACGCTGCAATTTATTACTTGGCAAGGCTTTTGGAAGCGGGCGAATTAATGATAGCATGCAGAAGGCTACTCGTTTGTGCGTGCGAAGATGTTGGCCTTGCATACCCCGGAATTTTTTCGCAGGTTAAGTCTTTGGTGGATATTGCACTCCAAGTGGGAATGCCGGAAGCCAGAATTCCGCTTGCCGACGGCGTGATACTGGTTGCAATGTCGCCGAAATCCAACTCCGCATATCAAGCTATAAACACAGCGTTAAAAGATATACGAAACGGAAATGTGTTTATGCCGCCCAGACATTTACAAAACATCCACTGCGATGGGCAAGAAATCAAAAAAGATAATCTTCAAACATATAAATATCCCCATGATTTTAAAAATCACTGGACACCCCAGCAATATTTACCTGATGAAATTAAAAACGCAAAGTATTATTATCCACAAGAGAACAAAAACGAGACAGCCTTTGAGAATTACCGGAAAAAAATAACAGGACAAAAACTTTAAAAAAACAAAGCCTGCCAAAACCAATCCCGCAAAAAAGATAAGAATTAAAACCAAAAAAACAAATCTAACAAAATAGTTTAAAAACACCATATTGCGGAATAATACTCCTGAAGCGCGTGATTTTTTAAAGAAAACGGGTTATAAAAGCCCGGCTTTTTTATTTTTAAACTGCAACCAACGTGGCGATATCCCAAAATTGAAAATGGTATTTTTGGGACAATGTCCCATTTATTTTCAATTCTCAAAGTTTTAAAAATTCTTAAATTATAGGAATCTCTAAATGCCCTATTCCCTACTTTTGGGCAACCGAACACAATAACTTCATAATCTTTTTTGGGATAATTATATTCCAAATCAATAGCACACAAAATTGCCAGCGCCGCACCGTAAGAATGCCCTGTGACGCAAACTTTTTTTATGGAACAATCAATAATTTTGTGGATTTTTCCGCGCACGTTATTTGACTTATATGTACTTATAAATCCGGCATGCACTCTAATTCGGGAATTATAATTTTTGTACGGCACAACCGATTTCCAGAATTTAAAATCTGTTTTAAAGTCTTTTTTGGAATCTGAGCCTCTAAATGTAATAATCGCCGTGTCTTCTTTTAATCTAATATAGCACTGAACGTCCGTGACTTTATCATTAATAAAAATTAATTTTGTGTTTTTGTCTTCCGGCTGGTCGTTTCGATATGATACCCCGCAATACTCCAGCATTTTAATTATTTTTAATTTATCCAAAGTTATTCACCTCGGTAAAATATATGCTGGGCTTACGGTAAAAAAACACCGCCTAAATTTTTAATTAGTCGGTGTAAAATTTTTTTATTATGTAATTTTGTATACCTCTCGGATCCAAACCAAATTTTTTTATCTGGCTTTCCACTGAAGCATGCTTTACAAAGCCTTCGTCTATAGCTTTTATAAAATAGTTACCTTTAAAATTATTTTCAAATAGCATACTGCTTAATTTTTCTGCCACAGAACCGGATTTAAAAGCCTCTTCAAAAAATACCACATTTTTGTATTTTAATATATTCTTTACGGCTTCAATATCTATCGGCTTTATAATGTTTAATTTCAAAACATCAGTTTTTATGCCAAGTTCCTCTAAATTTTTCTTGGCTGTAAAAGCATTTGAAAAAATTCTACCGTATGTAATAATGAGCGTTTCTGCTGTTTTGTCGCCGTAAATATCAAAACTGTTTCCCGTGTATTCAAAATTTTCGGGCTTTTTAAAATCCGCACCTTTAGGATACCTTACAGCAGCTAAACCCTTGCCATTTACGGCCAAATTCAGCATGGGTTCCACTTCTTCTGTAAAACTCGGACTATAAATTGTAATTCCCGGGATGGTATTTAAAAACGGAACATCAAATATTCCTTGATGAGTTTCGCCGTCTTCCCCGGTAAAACCTGCTCTATCCACCGCAAAAACAACTTTTAAATCCTGCAAAGCCACATCGTGAATAATTTGGTCATACGAACGCTGCAAAAAAGTGGAATAAACCGAAACAATAGGCACCATTCCACCCGCGGCCAAACCGCCCGCAAAAGTTACGGCATGCTCCTCCGCAATTCCAACATCAAAAAACCTATTTTTGTATTTATTTTTAAATTCTTTAAGCCCCGTGCCGCTTGTCATTGCGGCAGTTATCGCACAAATTTTTGGGTTTTTTTCTGCAATTTTGCAAATCGCCCTTCCGAATTCACTTGAAAATGTCCGTAAATTACTGCTGAAATTCACGCCCTCTTGCGCATTAAAAGAAGAAACACCATGATAAACCCCGGGGTTTTCTTCGGCGGGTTTATAGCCTTTTCCTTTTGTGGTAATAACATGCACAACAGTTGGTTTATTAAGGCTTTTTGCAATATTAAAAGCCTTTTCCAGCTGATTTAAATTATGCCCGTCAATAGGCCCATAATAAGAAAAACCCATATCTTCAAAAATATTATTTGGGTTAACAACTTTTTTTACAACCGATTTAAAATATTTCATCAAATCTTTCATTTTAATGCCTATGCTTGTTTTATTAAGCACTTTTTCCATAATATTTTTAGCTTTCAAATAAGAGGGCCTAATTCTGGCTGCGGCCAAATATCTGGCAACCGCCCCAACATTCTTGGAAATTGACATTTGGTTATCATTTAAAACGATTATAAAATTTTTTTTGAATCTTCCGGCGTTGTTAAGGCCTTCATAAGCAAGGCCGCCGGTTAATGCACCGTCCCCTATAACCGCCACTGTATACCCAGTTTCATCATTTATTTTTTTTGCATAGGCAAGACCAAGCGCAGACGAAATAGAAGTGCTGCTATGCCCCTGAGTAAACGCATCGTATGCGCTTTCTTTTCTATTTGTAAAACCGGATATTCCGTTTTCTTTTCTTATGGTGTCTATTTTTTCAAGTCTACCCGTAAGCATTTTATGAACGTAGCTTTGATGGCTTACGTCCCACACAATTTTATCTTCTAAATCATTAAAAACCTTATGAAGCGCAACCGTAAGTTCCACGGCACCAAGATTAGAGGCTAAATGCCCGCCGTTATTTGAAATAACTTCAATTAATTTTTCCCTTATCTCTTCGCAAAGTTTATTAAGATCTTTTATTTTATTTAAATCTTTTGGACTTTTTATTTTACTAAGTAAAGTATTTTCGTTTTTCTGAGAATTATCTTTCATTTTTTAAATACTTCTTTCTTTTATTAAAGGTACTATTTAATTATAGCACGTTTATGAAATTCTTGACACCAAATAATCTGAAAAAGCCTTTAAAAAACCCGAGTCTCCCCCAATTTTATCAAGGAATTTCTTTGCACTTTCGTTAAGGTTTTTCACAAATATTTCGGCATCTTTTTTATCGCCAAAAAATTTTAATTTTTCAAAATCGCCGTCAAGCATATCGTCAACAAGCTGAAAAATCAAACCTACATTTTTGCCGTAATTTTCGGCATACGAAATCATTTTTTGATCCGCACCCGCCAAAATCGCACCTATTTTCACGCTTGCAATTATTAACTTGGCTGTTTTTAATAAATAAACATTTAAAAGTTTTTCTTTGGTGTATTCATTTGAGTTTAAATTTAAGTCCATACTCTGCCCCGAAACCATTCCAGATGGACCCGCACAGTGTGCAAGCACATTCATGGCTTTTAAAATGGATTTATGATCAATCTCATCAAACCCGGAAGAAACAAGCTCAAAAGCATGCGTAAGAAGCGCATCTCCGGCCAAAAGAGCAGTACTTTCCCCAAAAACAACATGATTACACTTTTTCCCCCTGCGAAAAGTGTCGTTATCCATGCACGGTAAGTCATCGTGAATCAGGGAATACGTATGTATCATCTCCACGGCTGCCGCAAAATTAAGAATTTCTTTGCTTTTTCCGCCACAAAGTTCATACATTCCCAGCATAAGCACAGGTCGAACCCTTTTGCCCTTGGAAAAAAGGCTGTATTCCATCGATTTAAAAAGATTTTGTTCTATATCAGGCTTACACCCCATCATATATTCTTTTAAAAAAACTTCCGTTTCATGAGCATATTTTTGCATTTTTTCCTGATAATTCATTATTTTATATCTCCATTTTTTATTTAGCATCTATTACTGTAATTTTCTGCTCTGCTTTTTCCAGCATTTCTTTGCACACATTGCTGATATCCATGCCTTTTTCATAAAGCACCAGAGAATTTTCCAGCGTTTCTTCTCCGCTTTCCAGCTTTTCTACTATTTCCTCAAGAGTTTTTAAATTCGTTTCAAAATCATTTTTAGTTTTCCTCATAACACAGCCCTTTCTGATTTAAAATTATAATTTTTTTATATCGCTTAAAGTGCATTCGGCCGTTCCGTCCGAAAAAACAATTTTTACCCGCTTATTATTTTTTAATTTTTTCACGCTTTTAACCCTTTTTTCATTAAGCAAAATTACCGAATAGCCCTTTTTTAAAACGTTTTGAGGGCTGCACAGCTGCAATTTGGAGCAAAGCAGTTTGTATTTTTCGTTTAGTCTGCCGAAATTCATCTTAAAAGCTACGTTTAAATCTTTTAATGCGTCTTCCAAGTCTATTTTATAATCTTCTACAATTCTTTTCGGAGAAAACCTTTTTAAATCTTCAATTAACCCGGCATAAACGTCCTTTAGCTTTTCAATTTTAAATTCAAGCGCCGTTTGCATATCTTTTTGATATTTTTCAAAAATTATTTTTAAATTTTCTTTGTCCGGAGTAGCCATCTGAGCTGCAGCGGAAGGCGTCGCTGCACGTTTATCCGCCACAAAATCGCAAATTGTAAAGTCCGTTTCGTGACCAACAGCAGAAATAACAGGAATTTTTGAGCTAAATATTGCTCTTGCGACTTCTTCGCTGTTAAACGGCCACAAATCCTCCACAGAGCCACCGCCACGCCCCACAATCATTACATCAACCGGATCTTTTTCTTTATTAAAATAATTTATCCCCTCTGCAATTTTCAAACCAGCCTTTTCGCCCTGAACTTCCACAGGGTACAAAACAATTTCGCAAATTGGGTACCTCTTTTTTGCCACTGTTTTTATGTCATGAATAACAGCTCCGGTTTCAGAAGTAATAACGCCTATTTTTTTGGGATACTGCGGCAAAGGCTTTTTTAAAGCTTCGTCAAACAAACCCTCTGCTTGCAATTTTATTTTAAGCTGCTCAAAGGCCATATACACGGAGCCTAATCCATCAGGCTGAATATTTTCCACATATATTTGGTACTGCCCCGAAACTTCATAGCAAGACACCCTGCCGCAAACCACAACTTTCATGCCGTCACAAATATTAAACGGAATCCTAGAAGAATACTGCGAAAACATTACCGCCCGAACGACGCTTCTTTCGTCTTTTAGCGAAAAATAAACGTGTCCGCTGGGGTAATGTCTTTTAAAATTAGAAACTTCGCCCATCACAAAAATTTTAGATAAATTTTCGTCCATTTCAAATCGGGTTTTTATATACAAATTAAGCTGCGAAACAGTAACAGTATTAATATTCATGATTTCACCTTAAAAATCCAAATTATTTGCAATTGCCCCCAAAACCCCATTTACGTAAGATGCTTCTTCTTTTGTGCTATATTTTTTGGCAATTTCCACCGCCTCGTTTATTACCACACTTTTTGGGGTTTCTTTTAAAAACATCATTTCAAAAATAGCAAGTCTAAGAACGGAAAGAGCCGTTCTTGTTAATCTATCTTTTGACCAATGTTTTATGTTCTCTTCAATATAAAAATCAATTTTTTCTATGTTTTCCAGAACACCGCTAAAAAGCTTGCCGGAAAATTCGCTTATTTTTACTTCTCTTGCCGATTTGGCATTATCAATTATCTCCTCGGCCGTATTAAACCCAAAAGTACTTTCAAATAAAAATATAAATGCTTGCTCGCGTGACTGAGTTCTGTTCATTTATTGTTTCCTCGCTCTACTATATTATTCAATATTTACATTAACAAAGTATGTTCCATATATCCAGCACTGATTAAAACCATTTATTTTTAAATTTACCGGCATCTCCATCGATCCTGAAAACTCTTTATTTTCATCAAATTTTATTTCGGCGTAAATATCAGACGGTTTTAAACTGTTTATCTTTACTGCAGGGCCGACAACAGTAACATTTAAATTGCCGTTATATACGCTTGCTTTTTTGCCGTTTGGAACATTTTTAAAGTCGAATTCATTAACATTAAAAGTTTTTTCTTTAAAATGTGCAAGATTTAAGTTTACCTCCGCAGAATATGTGCTGTTAAGGCTTTTGCAACCTTCCGGCAAATTAATCGCCCTCGTAAAAGTATTATTTTGAACATTTACTTCATTAAAATTAATTTCGTCAAGTTTAATCTCTTTAATTGAACTTACAATTTTTTCAGGGCCTGCAATTTCAAGCGACGACGGAGAAACTTTTATCAAATCTTTATTTAAGCTAATTCCCACCGGCAAATTTGAAAAATCTGCAATTAAATCAACTTTTTTCTTCATTAATACCGGCACACTTACTTCCACTTCGTTAACGCTGCTTTTAATGGTTTCGCTGGTAATTTGCTGGCCGTAATCATCATACAAAAGAATTGGGGTTTTAAGCATTACAGTAGAGTCAACCTCGCCGGGAATATCCGCTTTAACAACCACTTTTTTTATCTTTGAAATTTCTTTTTCCGGGCCGGAAAGAGTAACTTTTTGCGTGGATAAAATAGTATTCCCCACATAGTAATCGGATTTTGGTGTAAAGTTTATTTGGGGTTCAATTGTAAATTCAGATTCCCTATATCTATCCACCATAACAGTTACAACCGACGGCTTAACATCGGAAACAATTTGATAATCTTGCAAAACTCCAACTTTTTTTGCCGAAAGTTCCAAAGTATAGTTCCCCGGCGACATTATTGTACTTGCCGCTTGGGGCGCAGTAATTTGTATATCATTTTTTGTAACTTGGCCCACAACAATTCTATTTCCTGCTATATCTACCCTTGCCGTTAAATTTTCACCGCCAAAAATTCTAAGGCCATCTTGAACGGCGCTTTCCGACAGCTGTATATTAACAGGTATATCAGAAATCGTTACGGGAACACTTTCACTATTACTGGAAGAAATAGCAATCCATGTAATAACAGATGCAACCAAAGAAAACACCATAACAAATTTATTGTTATAAAAGAGTTTCCCTATTTTTATTCTTTTAAGTTTTTTAATAAAAAAGTTATTTTTAAACATTTTTTCTTTCACTTTCCTAAAAAATTATTTAATCAATTATTTATTTATCAATCAAAAATTTATTTAAGTCTTTTTTTAGAGAACTCGTATCGTCGTAGCTTGTTAAAACACCATTTAAAGCTATTGACATTTTGCCGGTTTCTTCTGAAACAACCACGGCTACGGCGTCTGAGTTCTCACTTATACCTATTGCGGCGCGGTGCCTTGTGCCCAAGTCTTTGCTCAAGCTGTTATTTTTTGTAAGCGGCAAAATACAACCCCCGGCATAAAGAATATTATCTCTTACTACTAAAGCGCCATCGTGAAGTGGAGCTTTATTATAAAAAATATTGCATATAAGCGGCACCGAAGGTTTAGATTTTATTATAGTTCCAGTGTCTATAATTTCTCCAAGCTTCGTTTTTCTTTCAATAATTATCAGCGCACCCATTTTTTCTTCGCTAAGTGAATAAACAGCATCGGAAATAATCGATATTAGGCGTTTACAATCACGGGTGTAGGCATTTTCATCTTTTTTTATATTACTAAGAGAAAGCTTATCGCTAATATTGCTTCTTCCAAGCTGCTCCAAAGCCCTTCTGAGTTCAGGCTGAAATACTATAAGCAGTCCAAAAACACTGAACTGAAAAACATTACTAAATATAGTGCTCAGCATTTTAAAATGCAGCTGACACGCCAAAAAGTACCCCACCAACACTATTATTATTCCTTTTACAAGCTGCCCAGCTCTGGATTCCCTTACAATTTTTGTAAGGCCATAAATTAAAACAGCAACAATTAGAATATCAAAAAGGTCGTATATTGTAAATGTTCTAAAAAGGCTTTTAAAAGATAAAAGCACACCATCTAAAAAATCCATAAATTTCTCCATTTTAATAAAAAATATTAAGTGCCAACTTAAAAAAGCTAACACTTAAATTTTACCATATTTATTTTTTGTTTCAAGTAATATAATTTTAAAAAATTTAATTTTTATTAGTTGATGACAACCGAACACGCATTAAAGGATTATAAGCATTCGTATATATTTTAACACACTATTGAAAAAAAGTCAAATTTTTTTAATAACACTAACAAGCCTGTCTACTTCTTGTTTTGTATTAAACACCGATGGGCTAACTCTTATCGTCCCCGTTTCCAAAGTACCGGCGAATTCATGGGCAGACGGCGCACAGTGAAGCCCCGTTCTTACTTCTATTTCATTTCTGTCTAAAATTTTCCCCACTTCATCGCTGATATAATCTTTTACGTTAAAACTGATAAGCGGGACAAAATGTTCTTTACTCGGCCGAGACATATAAAGCTTTACGGAGGAAATTTGCTTTAAATTATCATAAAGATACTGCATTAGTTTAAGCTCGTGATTAAAAATATTGTTTATACCTTTATTTTTAACAAATTCCATGCCGGCGCAAAGACCGCAAATCCCCGGTATATTCGGAGTACCGCTTTCAAATTTTTGCGGCATAATTTTTGGCTGGCAAAGTTTCATAGAATCCGTGCCCGTACCACCTTCTATTATTGTGTCAAGCATTTCGTGTTTATCAGTTATGAGCATACCCGTACCCATAGGGCCATATAAACCTTTGTGCCCCGCTAAACACAGAAAATCTATACCCATCTTTCCCACATTAATCGGGACAAGCCCCGCAGACTGCGCACCGTCAACCAATATCGGAATTTTATAAATATGCGCCAATGCGGCAATTCTTTCTATTGGAAGTTTTACACCCAAAACATTCGATGCATGTGTGCAAATTATAAGTTTGGTTCCTGAATTTATTGCATTTCTAAATGAATTTACTGTTTTGTCGTTATCATTGGGGTAAACTTTTGCCACAGTGTAGCTTACTCCTATTGTTTTTTCCAGTTTGCTGAGCGGTCTCATAACGGCATTATGCTCCAAGCAAGACGTTACCACATGATCTCCCGGCTTTAAAAGGCCTTTTATTACCATATTTAATGCCTGAGTACAATTAAGCGTAAATGCTACATTTTCAGGTGATTTTGCGCCAAATAATTCACTTGCAGTTTTTCTGCAGCGCCAAACTTCCCCTGAGGAATTTCTGGAAAGTTTATGCCCACTCCTGCCGGGGTTGGCGCCAAATTTCTTCATACTAAGTGCCACAGCATTATTCACCATAATCGGTTTTGGGTATGTTGTGGCAGAATTATCAAAATATATCAATTTTAATTTACCTCCTTTTCTTTTAAAAAATAATCATTTAATTTTAAAGAAAAGCCATAGCAAAATGATTTTTCTTCACTATACATATTATGAAAAGGAATGGCAAAATGACAAAAACCCAGGCCCTGATTTGCCTGAGTTTTTTAATTTAAAAATTTATTTTATTAAACACACAGCATGAGCGGAAATTCCTCTGTTTTCTCCCGTAAAACCAAGGCCCTCTTCCGTGGTGGCTTTTATGTTTATTTGCTCCAAACCTATACCGCAAACCGAGGAAATATTATTTTTCATTTTGTCTATATAAAAAGACAATTTCGGGCTTTGCGCAATAATTGTTGCGTCAATATTTTCTATTTCATAGTTTTTTTCTTTAAGTAGCTGGCAAACATGCTCCAAAAGCTTTAAACTGCTTATGTTTTTGTATTTAGGGTCTGTATCCGGAAAATATTTTCCTATATCTCCAAGCCCGGCCGCACCCAAAAGTGCATCAATAATGGCATGCACAAGAACGTCCGCATCGGAATGGCCCAAAAGCCCTACATTATAAGGCACTTCCACACCACCCAAAATTAGCTTTCTATTTTTAGTTAATTTATGCACATCATATCCATGACCAATCCTCATAAAGCACCTACTTTACACCAAAAAGATTTTTAGCATTTTGCTTTGTAATTTGAAAAACTTCTTTTAAATCAATGTTTTTTATCCCAGAAATTTTTTCTGCGGTATATTTTATATAAGACGAATCACACCTTTTCCCCCTAAACGGAGCAGGCGCCATATACGGAGCGTCCGTTTCCAGCACAATATGCTCAAGCGGAATATTTTCTGCTACATCAACTATATTTTTCGCATTTTTAAATGTAACAACTCCGCCAATACCAATATACATACCCATTTT
Source organism: Clostridia bacterium (assembly GCA_017406805.1). Taxonomy (GTDB): domain Bacteria; phylum Bacillota; class Clostridia; order Oscillospirales; family Acutalibacteraceae; genus UMGS1491. The sequence goes on from JAFQXU010000042.1 coordinate 29,046, forward strand.
TATTATTTCTTTTGCCATTTCCAAGCTACCGGAAAAACAATGCACCACGCCCCTTGGTTTATGCTTTTTTAAAATTTCCATAGTATCCGCATGGGCATCTCTGTCATGAACAATAACTGGCAAATCGTGTTTTATGGCAAGTTTTACTTGGTTTTCAAATAACTCTTGTTGCTGCTGTTTATTTTCTTTTGTGTAATGATAATCAAGGCCTATTTCGCCTACACCAACGACTTTTTTACCACTTAAAATTAATTTTTCAAGCCGGGAGATATAATCTTTTGGAATGCTTGAAATATTCTCCGGGTGAATTCCGACTGCGGCATAAATATAAGGATAACTTTCTGAAAGACTTATTGATTTTTCAGAAGATTCTATATCCGCACCGGCATTTATCACAGCGTAAATGTTATTATTTGGGAGAGAGCTTAATTTTTCCTCTCTGTCTTCATCAAATGCAGAGTCATCATAATGGGCATGCGTGTCGAATATCAAACTCATATTATTCTCCTTTAACTAAGTTTGCTGCCGGGCGCCATATCATCCACAAATATAACTTTAACTGCACCGTCCGGGCATGTGGCCGCAAGTATCATTCCGTGGCTTTCCACTCCGCAAAGTTTTGCGGGTTTTAAATTAGAAACCAAAATTACACTTTTCCCTACTAGTTCTTCCGGTGAATAATACTGTGAAATTCCCGAAACCACAGTTCTTTCACCAGTTCCATCGTCAACTAAAAGTTTAAGAAGCTTTTTGGATTTTTTAACCGGTTCGCACTCTTTTATTTTTGCCACTATAAGGCTTACTTTGGCAAAATCTTCTATGTCAATTAAACTTACCACGTTTTCATTTTTAGGTTCGCTCTTTTTGGCATGGTAAAGGCTATTAAGAGCTTCTATTTCTTTTTCAACATCAATTCTCGGGAACAGCACTTCGCCTTTTTTTACTGTAATATTTTTTGGTAGTTCTCCCCATTTAGAAATGGAATCCCACGTGCGAACTTCTTTCCCCGCACCTATTTGCTGCCAAATTTTTTCAGACGTGCTAGGCATTACTGGGTAAATAAGCACGGAAATTATTCTTAAAACTTCACAAAGATTATAAAGTACTGCCGCTAATCTGCTGCGTTTTTTCTCGTCTTTCCCAAGTTGCCATGGCATTGTTTCGTCAATGTATTTATTACATTTTGAAATAAGCAACCAAACCTCGCCCAAAGCACCGGAAAAATTATATTTATCCATTAATTCTTCATATTTTTTACAAACGTTCATTGCAACGAGAGCTAATTCATTATCAATATTGCCAAGCTTTTGCTCCTCCGGCAATGTACCGCCAAAGTATTTTTCTATCATAGCTACACTGCGAGAAAGAAGATTACCCAAATCATTAGCCAAATCAAAATTAATTCTCTTTATAAGTGCTTCGTTTGTAAAAAGTCCGTCTGAACCAAACGAAAATTCTCTCATTAAAAAGTATCTTAAAGCATCAACGCCGTAACGCTCCGACAAAACAACAGGGTCAATCACATTCCCTTTTGACTTAGCCATTCTGCTTCCGTCACCAAATAAAATCCAGCCATGACCATAAACTTGTTCAGGCAGCGGCAAACCAAGCGCCATAAGAATCGCCGGCCAAATAATAACATGAAATCTAACTATTTCTTTGCCCACAAAATGAATATTTGCAGGCCAATACTTTTTATAGTTGCTGTCATCTTTTGAACCATAGCCCTGAGAAGTAATATAGTTCGTTAGCGCATCAAGCCAAACATAAACAACGTGATTTTTATCAAAATCAACGGGTATTCCCCATTTAAAACTTGTTCTGCTGACACACAAATCGTCAAGACCATCTTTTATAAACTGGATCATCTCGTTTTTTCTGCCTTCCGGGCAAATAAATCTTGGGTGCTTTTTATAATAGTCAAGCAGTTTATCACCGTATTTTGAAAGTTTAAAGAAATATGCTTCTTCCTCTGCCCAATTAACCTCTCTGCCGCAATCGGGGCACTTGCCGTCTTTTAACTGAGTATCGGTAAAAAACGCTTCACATGGCGTACAATACCAGCCTTTGTATGTACCTTTATATATTTCGCCTTTATTGTATAATTCGTTAAAAATTTTTTTAACTGCTTCTTCGTGAGGTTTATCTGTAGTTCTAATAAATTTATCGTATGAAATATTAAGTAAGCTCCACAAAGATTTATATTTTTCTACAATGTCATCAACATACTTTTTTGGAGTTTTACCCTCTTTTTTTGCTTTTTCTTCAATTTTTTGGCCATGTTCATCTGTACCGGTTGTAAACATAACGTCATAACCTTGCAAACGTTTAAACCTTGCAACAACGTCCGCCACAATTGTTGTGTAACTTGTACCTACATGCGGAATACCCGAAGGATAATATATCGGCGTGGTAACGTAAAATTTTTTATTTTTATCCATAAGCTAAAATCCCCTTTTCTATTTTAATAATATTTTTATTATAGCATATTAAATTTTAAATAGCTACCGATTTAAAGACATCCACAAACCAGGTTTTATGAAAATTTCCATATTTTTATAGTATAAATAAACTTTAAAAAGTAAACAATACAAACATGGGAGGTGAAAAAAATGAAAAACAACACAAACCAAACAAATTCAACCAACACAAAAAATTCAACAAACAGCAAAAATTCCACAAACTACAAAGACACAACCAATTCTTCTAATCAAACTAATCACAGCAGCCACGAAAACAGAAGCAAAAACTGCAAATAATAATTAAAAAATTAAAAATGCCTTTTTGCGAAAACATAATTTGCAAAAGGGCATAAATATTTTATAAAATTTTTGCTCCGTGAGAAACAAAACTACATAAAAAAGTTCTTGAGTATATTTTTTTTATGTTTTCAAAACAACCTTCCGCCTTAGATTTATCTTTAAAAATCCCGTAAACGCTTGGGCCACTGCCGCTCATAAGAGAAGATATACTATCGTTTTCTTTTAATAATTTTTTTATTTTTTCGGTTTCTTCTTCATCTGTAACCTTTTCAAACCGGTTAAACAAATTCTTGCTTATTTCTTCTACATCGCCTAGCTTTATGCTATTTTCTAATTTATTTACATCAAAAAATTTTTCGGTTTTAACTTTGTCTATTTTTTTGTACGCAAGCGCCGTAGAAACCGAAATATCCGGCTTAACAATCACCACGTAAAAATCCACATTACTTTCTATTTCGCAAATTTCCGTTCCAATACCTTTTGCTCTGGCTGTTCCGCCAACAATACAAAACGGAATATCCGCTCCAATTTCACCACCAATTTTGCAAAGCTCGGTTTGCGATAAGCCGGCTTTAAAAATCTCATTCATTCCAACAAGCACAGCTGCTCCGTCACTGCTGCCTCCTGCCAAACCCGCACTTATTGGTATTGATTTTTTTATATTAATTTTTATGCCGCGATTTTTTATACCCGTATAATCAAAAAACTTTTTTGCAACCTTATAGCAAATATTGTTTTTTGCAGAGCAATTTAAATCTTTATCGCTTTCAACCAAAATTTCGTCAGTTTCGCATGTACTCAGCTCCACCACATCAAATAAACTAACACTTTGCATTATCATATCCACATTATGATAACTGCTGTTTTTTACTTTTTGAAAAACTTCCAGTGCCAAATTAATTTTTGCAGGCGCTAAAATTTTTAATACCATACAACAATCCACCATTTATACCAAATTTTTACTATACTATTATATTTTTTCAATAAGCAAAAAGCAAGTAGGCTTAAAAACCTACTTGCTAAATATTTATTCTATTTTTAGTTCTATTTTTCCATTATTAATCACATAACTTACTGAGCTATTTTCTTTTATTTTTTTATTTATCACTGCTTTATTTAGAACTCCAAATATGTTTTTACTTAAAAATTTATCAAAACTTATAGAACCAAGCTTATCATCAATAGGCATATTATAAATATAATCTCTTACTTCTTTGGTTACCGTAATTCTTATATTTTTATCACTTAAAATGTTTTCAAAAGTATCCAAAACTACATCTGTAATTTTTGACATACTGTCTTTATCAAGCTTATTAAACACAACCACATCGTCTAAACTATCAAAGAACTCCTCTCCAAAATGATTTATAATTTTTTGATTTATTTTTTCTATAACTTCATCGGTAGGAGTGCAAGAATCGCAGCTGAGCATTTCTTCTTCGCCTATTTTAGAATTAATAACTATGAAAGCATTCCTAAAATCGACCTCGTTACCTTTTGCATCTAAAATATAACCTTTCTTAAGTATAGATACAACGCTTTTTATTGTATTTGGGTGTGCTTTTTCTAAATTATCAAAAAGCACTACTGAATAAGGCTTTCTGGATATTTTTTCTGCCAAGCCGCCATTATAACCGAAAATTTTAGAATTAAGCAGTCTTTTCATGGCATCGCTTTCGGTATAATCTGAAAAATCAACCTCAATAAGGCCGTCTATTTCATTTCCTACCACTTGTGCCAATTTGCTCTTGCCTACTCCGGACGTACCGGTAAAGAACAAAGAAGAATTAGGTCTTTCGCTATATCTAACTCCCGAGCGTGAATTTCTAACAGCACCGCACAGTTTTTTAACTGCTTTATGCTGACCAACAACAATACTTTCCACTCTTTGCTCCATAGAATCCAAAAATTCTTGCTCTTTTGGAGTAATTTCACCAAGAGGTATTCTAACATCCCTGGAAATTGCAGAAATAACATCATTTCTGGTTACAGTAGGCACGGGCATCGCTTTATCGTCTTCTTGAACTTTATCGTTATTCGTAGAAACTATTTTTGAAACATTATAAATAATATTAAGTGCTTTATCGGGGAAAGTTTTATTTCTCATGTATCTATCGGTATACTCAATAGTTGCCGACATCGCATCGTTAGTTATTTTAATATTATATTTTTTTTCAATATCAGGTTTTAAACCATTCAAAACTTTCATCATCTGATATTTTGATGGCTCATTAACTATAACTTCCTGAAATCTTCTGACTAAAGCTTCATCACTTCTTATATATTCATATTCCGAAGTGGTCGTTGCTGCGATCATCTTAACTCTATTTCTTTCAACATATGTTTTAAAAAGCTCAGCAGCATGCATATTTACTATCTGATGAAATTCGTCTATAAAAAGTATCACATCAGGATCCGACTCAGCAGCTTTAAGCATTGCTCTCATACGCGCCATCGCTTTTTCGGAACCTGTATATGTATCTCCTGCAATAAGCGCAACCATATTAATTCTGATGATTTTTTTATTTTTAAAATATTCAGGTACATTTCCTTTGGCAATTCTATATGCCAACCCTTCTATAAGTGCCGTTTTTCCAACTCCTGCGGCACCGGTAATTATTGCGTTACCTTTATCTTCATTAAGTAAAACTTGCAATAAATTATCTATTTCTTTGTCTCTTTCAACGCAGTCATGAATTTTACCCTCTTTTGCGGATTCAACTAAATTTTCCCCATATCTTGAAAACACAAACCATGTATCAAAATCAAAAATGCCTGTCGATTCAATTAAACGTGCAGCCAAATTACCAATTGTATCTTGAAAAATTTTTGTTAAACAACCTCCAAAAAAACTACCACCAATTGTTGAAACCCAACTTAAAACCCAATTTTTATCTGAATGGGGTCCACCATTTGGAGGGGATCCCTCACTTTGAGGGGGATCAGCAGCATATACACTGTTATTGTAAAAATTGACATTTGACACCGGCAACAACATATTAAACGCTAAAAATAAACTTAAAAATGCTTTGCTAAATTTTTTTAACTTCATAATTTTTATTAATTCCTCTCTTTTTTAGTTTACTTTTATTGTACTTTAATACAGTCACAATGTCAAGAATTATTTAACTTATTTTTCATATTTTTTTATTATATAAAATGTACTTTTTTTAATATTTTTTAATGAATTATAAGCTATATTTTCTAATTTTTCTTGCACTAATATATAAAATTTAATTTTTGGCTCAGTTCCTGATGGTCTTATTATAACGCTGCTACCATTTTTAAATTTATATTTCAAAATATTAGATTTTGGCAAATTTACTTGTGATATTTTATTATTTTCAAAATTATGCACAGTGGAATTTAAATAATCTTCAATCTCTAACGCATTAAATTCACCAAAAAATTGACCGGGATTTTTTCTTATGTCGTCCATTATATTTTTTATTTTAATAATTCCCTCGGAGCCTTTAAATTCAAAACTCAGGGTTTCTTCTTTAAAAAATCCATATTCTTTTCCAAGTTCGCTTAAAATGTCGTTAAAATCCTTGCCGCTTTTTTTGTAATATCCTGCCGCCTCACAAATTAAAAGCGCAGCGGAAACGGCGTCTTTATCCCTAGCATATGTACCCATAAGATACCCATTGCTTTCTTCAAAGCCAAAAAGATAATTACTTAAATTATTGCTTTTTTCCATTTTAAGTATCTCTGCGGCAATATTTTTAAATCCCGTAAGAACTTCTTTTACTTTGCAATTATTCTTCTCGGCGATTGCATTTACAAGCTGCGTACTCACCAAAGACTTTATTAAAACCGACCTTGAAGGAAGTTTTTCTTTTTTACAGCTAATTATGTAATTAAATAATATTGCACCGATTTCGTTACCGGTAAGAAGCCGAAATTCACCGCCATTTTTTACACAAACGCCAAGCCTGTCGGCATCGGGATCTGTTGCAATAATTATATCCGCATTATTTTTTTGAGCGTACATTTC
>JAFQXU010000043.1 GCA_017406805.1 Clostridia bacterium
CAAAATTAATTTGTTGCGTAGGTGTGTGGTATTATAATATATCTTGTCTATAAATTCATTTTGTCGAAAAATCTCTTCTTCATAGCCTTTGTATTTGTATTAAGTTGTTTTTTATTTCTTATTACCATGGCTTGGCAATCTCGTAGTGTATTGAATTGCTCTTGAATTTCTTCATCTTCATCTTCATATTCTATTTTTCCCAAAATTAATTTGTTGCGTAGGTGTGTGGTATTATAATATATCTTGTCTATAAATTCATTTTGTCGAAAAATCTCTTCTTCATAGCCTTTGTATTTGTACTTAGCCAATTTGTTAAGATGGTTTTCTAATAATTCAAGTTGAATTTCAAGTTTTTCTTTTTCCGCAATTAATTTGTCTAATTCGTTGCTGCTAAAAAGTTTTATTTGAAACCGATGTTTTTTTGTATTTGCATTTTCAACAAGTTCGTCTATTTTATGCGGAATTTTGTAGAGTATTTTGGTTGCTTTGCGTGCCTCTCTAGAAACGAGTTTTATCATATCATATGATGATCTATCATTTTCGGTAAGCCCTTTGGCTAGATTTTTCTTTTCTTTATGAAAATCCCTGTTATTTTTCTTGTAAAAGTCGTATGAATCATTTATAAATTTTGCGCAGTATCTGGGGAAATTAGGTACAGGTTTTTTTTTGTTGTCTTTAAGTATATTAAACCTAGTTTCATCATCGTCATCAGGATTCTCTTTATATTTAAAATCCATTACTTCGTTTTTGTCATATATAATATTATATTTTTTAAAAGCATCTTTAAAAGTTGCGCTTCTTTTAGCGGCTGATGCAAGAGTTCCTCTTGCTTTTTCAAAAATTGCATCAATTTTTTTAAAATCTGCTTCATGTGCACCTTTAAAGTAAATTTCGTAGAAACATAGGGTTTCATAAGGAATTAAAATTTCATTTATAAATTTGATTTCAGGTTTGTTTTCTTCTTTGTTTTCTCTATTTTTCCCTATTTGAAGAAAATTATTTATAACGCTTGGCCCATATTTTCCATATGACTTTTCGATTATTTTTCCCTTTTTTTCTGCAGATTTAATTATTTCTTTTGGAATATGGATTTCGTTTGGGTTACATTTTTTGTATTCTTTTACTGCCATAATATTTACCACCTTTATCCGTAAAAATTAGTATTTAACGAGATAAATATAGTATGTATTATGTGATTTGTCAATATATTTTTTGCACAAATTTACCCAAGTTATATTTATAGTGATTAAAATCTTCTTTGAAATCCCACGATTTGAATTTTAAATCATCACATATTTCGCTAAGCGGCGCCAAAACAAAGGGGCGGTTTTCCATTCTTGGGTGGGGGTGGGTTAAATTCGGCGTGTTTATTATTTCGTTTTCGTAAAGCAGTAAATCGATATCAATTACCCTCGGCGCAAATTTGTATGGCCTTGTGCGCCCCATTAATGCTTCTATTTGCAGGCATTTTTCAAGAAGCGCTTCGGGTTTTAATTCTGTTGAAATTTTAATGCAGCAGTTTATATATTTTCTTTGTTTGTCCGGTGTTTCAAAAGGTACCGTTTCGTAAAAACTTGAAACTGCGTCAACTTTGGTGTATTCTATATTATTTATTTGTTTTATAGCATGGTTTAAATTTTCTTTTCGGTTTCCTATGTTGCTGCCAAGTGATAGTATTGCTTCGTTCAATTTACATCACTCCTGTTTCTACAGATTTTTATTCCCACATAATCAAAATTTTCTTTAATCGGTGCTTCCGGTTTTTTTATTGTAAGTTTTATGGATTTTACTTTTTCAAAATTATCAAATATGTTTTTTGCGGTGATTTCTGCGGCTTTTTCCAGAAGATTGTAAGATGTTTCGGTTAAAGATTTTTTTATATTTCTTATTATGTCTGAGTAGCTTACCGTATCCGTAATTTCATCTGTTTCATATCCCGCAGTTTTTTCGGTAGTTATTTCGGCGTCAATTATAAAGTTTTGTCCATTTTGTTTTTCTTCTTTATGTACTCCATGGTAAGCGAAAATTTTTAAATTCTTAATTATTATTTCATTCATTTAATTTTCTCCCTTTAGTATGTAATCTGCCACTTTTGCTGCTTGAACGGCTTCTTTTACATCATGAACCCTGAGTATATTAGCCCCGCCGTTTATGCAAAGGGTGTTTGCGGCTATTGTGCCGAAAAGCCTTTCTTTTGGAGGGGGATCGCCGCAGCATGCCCCGATTATTCTTTTTCTCGAAAGTCCCACCAAGCAAGCGTGATTTTCTAATTTTATATTTTTCAAATTTTTAATTATGTAAGAGTCTTCATTTCGGCTTTTGCAAAATCCTATCCCCGGGTCAAAGCATATTTTTTCTGATTTTATTCCAAGTTTTTTAGCTTCTTCAAGCTTTTTTTCAAAAAATTTTTTTATGTTTATTCCCGGTTTGTTGTGAGTTATTATTACTGCGCAGTTATATTTTGCAATAAGTGGCAGCATCTTTGGGTTTTCGCAGCCTGTTATGTCGTTTATGATAGATGCACAGCCCAATTCCAAGCATTTTTCGGCGATTTCTGGGTAAAAAGTATCGATGGAAATTGGTATGCCGGTTTTTAAATTTTTAATTACCGGCTCAAGTCTTTGCCATTCTTCATCTTCTGAAATTTGTGTAAATCCTGGCCTTGTAGATTGCGCACCGATATCGATAATATCTGCGCCCTCGGCTTCAATTTGTTTAGCGCGGTTTATTGCTTTTTCTACTGTGTAAAAATTTCCGCCGTCTGAAAAAGAATCCGGCGTAATATTAAGAATACCCATTATTTTAGTCTTTTTGTTTAAATCAAATTTATAGCTCAAATAAACATCGCCTGCCTTTTATTCGTAAATTAATTTTAAAGTTATTACATTTTGATTTTTGTTTTCCAAAAATTGCGACTGAGTTGTACTAAGTTTATGGCTGTTTAATAGGCTTGAATTTGCATTTTTTAAGCATTCAAAATACAAAAGTGGCTCTTCGCTTAGAAGTTTTGCTTTGTAATTGTCGTAGTTATTTTTAATCATCAGATGTATCATTTTTTTGTTTTCGGAGGCCAAAGATATTAACTTTTTAGTAAGTTTTTGGCGGGTTTCATCGCCTAAATCTTCTATTTTTACGCAGTTTACTTCCATATAATTTTTTTCCATAGAATTACATTTTGGCAGCTCAAAATTATACTTTTTATCCTGAGAAAAATCAGAAGTTTCGGTAACTACGCTGTTTACTGTGTGAGTTTTTTTGATTAGCTCGTCGGAAAGATTAAAATAATCGTACTTTTGTAGTTCTCCGGCGCAGTCCCAAGTCACGTCCACGTGATACCAATTATTGTCTATTTTAGCTACATTCCACATGTGGTCCTCCTTTTCGCGCGAACCCGTTATAGTTTGGCATTTTATGCCTAAATTGCAAAGGAGAATCTGCATGGCTTTGGAATAGCCTTCACATACTGCTTCTTTTTCCACCAAGCAACCGTATGCTGTGTATATTTTGTAATTGTTTAATGAGGAATCTTTTTTGTATGTGCAGTTATCTATCAAATAATCATGTACAAACAGCTCTTTTTCATATTCATTTGGAAGCTTGGATGCCTTTGACGTTATTTCGGAAATTTTTTCGTTAAAATTTTTTTCAGCTTTTTCTTTTTCGGATTTAGAAAATATAGACGTAAGTTTAACAGTCATTTGGTTTTGACTTTGGCTATAATTAAAAACATTGGAAAGCCAAAAAATTTCCGGGTTGTCAAATTGAAAAGCGTATATAACTTTTTTTATTTGCGAAGAAGATAAATTTGCCCCTGAAATATTTATTGGAGAAAGCAGATAATACCCTGAATTTTTGTGTTTTTCGTCGGTAATTTTTTCCGCGCCGGATTTTATTGCTAAGTAAAGCCTTTTTTCATTTGAATCGTTTAGGCTTTTGTATCCGCTTATTATAACGCAGGAAGAACCTGAATTTCCGCTGTTTAGAATAATATTATTTTCTGATGCAAAATTGTTATCTATGGTGCCGTCCTCGCTTTCAAAAGTGTTTATTCCAAGTAAAGAGTTTATAAATTGTGGATCCAGCTGTTTTATTAAATAAAAACTAAGCGTAAGGGCCATTATAGATGCTATAAAATAAACGGGAAACAGATATTTTTTCTTCATAATTTATCACATCCATTTAAACTCATTTTCAAGATTAATTTGCGCTTGTCCCTTTTAATTTAACAAATGCAAATTTGTTTATAAGCATTGCCACAAATACGCCAAGGAGTGTATCCATAACCCTTTGAATAACGTACTGCAAAGTGCTGCTTGTGCTGGGGCCGGATCTGGACAGAATAACTATAATTACCACGCAGCCGATCGATACTGCTTGTTTTCTGTTTATCAAATTGCAGGTATAAACCACTATTAATATACAAAGTGGAAGTAAAATAACTCTTATCCATTCGTAAGTAGGGAAGGAGCATATAGATTCAAGGGCGACATATCCTACACATCCTCCTATTAAAGTCCCTATTATTCTGTTTATTCCCGTGTCCCACGTTTGCGCATATGTTTGCTCCATGCAAATTACAGACGCGATACATGCGCAAAAAATATCTTCGTGGTTGGAAAACATAGATACAAAAGCGCATATTGCAACTGCTATTGCGGTTTTTATGGCTCTTAATCCCAGTTTGTATTTTTTGTTAATGTTCATATATTGTTGGTGTAGTCCTTTCTCGTGTTTGTTTAATAGCCTTTTATTAATTCTAATGATTCATCGTTTTTAATTAAATCTTTGACCTCGGTAGTTTTAAATTCATTTTTTGTGTTTCTTGCTACTATGTACTTAAGCCCTGAATTTATAATAAGCCTTTTGCACATAGAGCAAGGCGAAGCATTTTGAACATATCCCGGGTTGTCCATTTCTTTGCCGACCAAATACAGCGTTCCACCAAGCATTTTTTCCCTTGATGCGTGAATTATGGCGTTGGCTTCTGCATGAACGGAGCGGCAAAGTTCGTACCTTTCTCCGCGCGGAATGTCAAATTTTTTCCTTACGCATAAATTAAGATCCATGCAATTTTTTCTGCCCCTTGGTGCGCCGGTATAGCCCGAGGAGATTATTTGATCGTTGTTTACTATTACTGCGCCAAAGTTTCTTCTTAAGCATGTTCCGCGCTTTAAAACGGTTTCCGCTATGTCTAGATAATAATTTTCTTTACTTATTCTTTCCATTTTTAAAATTCCTTTTTTTATTTTTTTGATATCATTTATCATTATAACATATAATCATGTTTCAAAAACATTTATTTAAAAAGCGGCTGAATTTGTTTGTTTTGTAGTGCTAAATTTATGGTATCTTCCAAAAGATTAAAATTACAAACAAGTGAATTGGGCTTTTTTTCGTAGTCGTCTTGATGCATGGGGACAAAAAATATGTGCTTGTGGTTTAGCATTTTACCCAGGTTTTTTGCACTGCCCCCTAAAGCATCGTTTGTTGCAAGAGCAATTACAACGGGTCTTTTTATTCTAAGCTGAGATTTAACCGCCATTGTAACTGGGGTGTCTGTTATGCTGGCGCAGAGTTTTGCCAGTGTGTTTCCGGTGCAAGGGCAAACCGCCATAATATCAACCATTTTTTTTGGCCCGATTGGTTCAGCGTCCGGAATTGTGCCGATAATTTGTTTTTCGCAAATTTTTTCAATTTTTTTGCGGAAATCTTTTGCGTTTCCAAATTTTGTGTTTAAGTTATATGCGTTAAAAGACATAATTGGGAGTATTTCGTGACCTTTATCTTTAAAAAGTTGCATTTGTTTTATAGATTCCGAAAAAGTGCAGAATGAGCCACACATTGCAAATCCAATTTTAATTTTTTTCATAAATTATGCTCCTTTATTAGCTCGTATATAGCAGATTTGATTATTTCGCCGGAGGTTTTCGGAAAATATTTTCCCGGCAGTCCCAAAGCATGAATTGTTTTTATTCCCAGATTTTCGGCTTCTTTTTTGTCTATTCCTCCGGGCATAGATGCTAGGTCTATTATCACAGTGTTTTTGCTGCATTTTAAAAGGACTTCCTTGTCAAAAATTATTTTCGGAACGGTATTAAATATAAGGTCGTACTTTGAAAGGTCATTATCTTTACTTGGAGTATCCATAGAGCCATAGCCGTTAATATTTGCCCAGGCTCTGTCTTGACTTTTTCTTGCGCTTACTGTTACATTCGATTTTAAATCGCAGAGCAGTTTTGATAAAATTTTTCCAATTCTTCCGTATCCAACTACTAAAGAAACGGAATTTTTTATTGTTTTTCCGCTTTCTTCCATAGCTAATTTTATTGCTCCTTCGGCTGTGGGGAGTGCGTTTAAAATTTTAAATTTTTCTGTGTTGTAGTCAAACGACGTTATTTGTTTATTTTTGACATCTTTTTTAAATAATGTTAAACTTGAAACATTAAAAGCAAAGACAATTTTACTTTTTAGCATATCAAGTAATTTTAAATTTAGCGGTATGTTTTTATGGTATAAAGGAGCATGTATATTTTCGCCGTCCCTAGTTGTTGGTACCGGGAGAATAATATAATCGGCAAAATTTATAACGCTTTCCAAAGAATTTTCTTCTTCTTCTTCTGCTTTTTGGCTCTTGTTTATGCCGCAGAGCATTACAGTGTGGCCGTCTTTTTTTAAACTTTGGCCAAGGTAGTACTGGCGAATGTCTCCGCCGATTATTCCAAATTTTTTAGATTTCAATTTTAGCACGCTCCTCTTAAAAATATTGGTTATTTGTTTGCGGTTTTTAAATAATTATAAGTCTTTTTAAATATATAATATTAAAGGTGAGATTATTTGTGAAGAATTTTTTTAATTTAAGTGGCGATCAGTTACTTTCAGAGTACAAAAATTTGCTAAAAGATTATAACGAGTATAAGAAACTGAATTTAAGTCTTAATATGTCGCGCGGGAAGCCGTGCGGGGAACAGCTTGATTTATCTATGAGTTTGCTTTGCGGGTTAAGCAAAACATCGGACTGCACGAGCAAAGATGGGGTAGACTGCAGAAATTACGGAATAAATGACGGGCTTCCGGAGATGAAAGAATTTATTTCGGAATTAACGGGAATAGACAAAGAAAATTTTATTGTGGGCGGAAATTCAAGCCTTAGCATGATGTTTGATGTGATTTCTTATTTTATGACTCATGGTAGCCTTGGAAACACGCCGTGGAGCAAACAAAAAAAAATAAAATTTTTGTGCCCTTCTCCCGGGTATGACAGGCACTTTGCAATTTCGGAATTTTTTGGTATGGAAATGATAGAAATCCCAATGAAAAAAGATGGCCCGGATATGGATTTGATAGAAAAATATGTATCTGAAGACAGCGCTATTAAAGGTATATGGTGTGTGCCGAAATATTCCAATCCACAGGGTGTAACTTACAGCGACGAAGTTGTAAAAAGATTTGCAAAATTAAAGCCCGCCGCCAAAGATTTTAAAATTATTTGGGATAATGCCTATTTTGTTCACGATTTAACAGATGAAGAAACCCCGCTTTTAAATATAATTGATGAATGCAAAAAATTCGGGAACGAAGAAATGCCGATAGTGTTTTATTCTACTTCCAAAATAACGTTTCCCGGTGCCGGAGTGGCTTTTATGGCTTGCTTGGGGCAAAATTTGAAAGATTTTAAAAAAATGTACAGCATAAAAACAGTTGGGTTTGATAAGCTAAATCAGCTTAGGCACATTAAGTTTTTAAAAAACAAAAAAACTCTTTTGGAGCATATGAAAAAGCATCGCAAAATTTTACGCCCAAAATTTAAAATTGTTGTAGATTATTTAGAAAAAGAGTTTAAAGAAAATCCGATTCTTAAATGGTGCGAGCCAAAAGGCGGATATTTTGTAAGTGTGGATACATACTCAAACTGCGCAAAAAGAACAGTTCAGCTTTGCAAAGAAGCCGGAGTTGTTTTGACCGAGGCGGGCGCAACTTATCCTTACAAAAATGATAGAAACGACTCTAATATAAGACTTGCGCCAACATTTCCGAGCGAAAATGAATTAAAAATTGCCATGAAGCTTTTTTGCCTGTGTGCGAAATTGGCTTTTATAGAGAAAAAATTGGAGAAATGAATAAAAATAAAATGGAAGTTGAAATTGAAAGGAGATTAAAATTTTGAATTTACTATTAAAGAAAAAGTTTGTTTTTGTGTTTTTTTATTGCTTGCTATTCTTTGGAGCTTTAGTTGTTGGAGGTAATAAAGTAAAAGCTTCGGGGATTATATATAGCGACCGTTACTGCATTGCAAAGAATAAAGATGTGCTTTTTGCGCCTTCGTCTAAGGCGGATTCTTCTATAAGATGGCATAGCAGCAATTATGATATAGTTAGTGTTAGCGAATACGGAGTAATTCATGCTAAAAACATAGGCGAAGCAGAAATAACTGCCACGGAATCAAACGGATACGTTTCCAGATGCAATGTGGTTGTTATTGGTGAAGACCCTATTAGAATTGCATATCCGTCCAATTCAATAGTTGGTGTAAATAAGGACTTTGAAGTAACGGCAATTACTCCTCAAAATGTGGAATGTGTAAAATTTGAAGTTAACACGCCTTGGGGCAAATACGATGATTATTGCTCGGATAAACGTTGGAGCGGCGATGTTTTGGTATGGACGAAAAATATTTCCATAGGCTGCGAGGGAATAACTAACATAAAGACCTTTGCAAAACCTTGGGGCGGTGATTGGACTACTAGGGTGGAAGGAGATTTTAGTGTAAAAACGGTTGGTTCGTACGATAAAAACTCAAACTCTCTTCAGGAACGTTCCGTAAGTAAGGGCGGGGCAGAGTTTATTGCATCTTGTGAAGGTTTTATAAATCATGTCTATAAAGATCCAGCAAATATTTTGACTATAGGCTACGGGAAAAAAGTTAATCCATATGAGCAGTTTTATAATAATATTACAAATGATGAAGGCATAGCGGTGTTTTCTAAGCTGTTATGTCAAGGTTACTATGCGAAATCCGTTAATAATTTTTTGATAGGGAACGGAATAAAATTTAACCAAAACCAATTTGATGCACTGGTTAGTTTTTGTTATAACTTAGGGTGCGGGTGGCTTAATAATGGAAGCTATTTAAGTAATATTTTAAAAAATTGTGCAGGTGCTTCCGGCGGCGGATATTATACTGGAACAGTTAATTCAGATAATGGGCTTAATGTTCGCTCGGGCCCTGGTACTAATCACAGAAGACTTTGTGCATTGCCAAATAGGGCTGAGGTTACGGTTTTAGATGAAGCCAGAAAAGATAATAATTGGTACAAAATAAGAACCGGTGGCGGCACGGAAGGGTACTGCTACGGCGATTATTTAGAAGTTACATATTGGGGTGGCTCGGAAAGATCTCTTAACAATATAAACAGAGATGAATTTATAAATGAATTTTGTCTTTATCATCACGCTGCGAAAAGATGCCTAAAG
This sequence comes from Clostridia bacterium, assembly GCA_017406805.1. Lineage (GTDB taxonomy): Bacteria > Bacillota > Clostridia > Oscillospirales > Acutalibacteraceae > UMGS1491. Next base: position 9,472 of record JAFQXU010000043.1, read on the forward strand.
GGGCTGGTGATTAGAAGATTTCAGGAGCTTGATATGTTTTTTTACGGAGTGTATAATAAATTTAGGTGTGGAAATTACAACTGTGGCGGTTATTCTGTTCCGGACTGCGCAAGAAATATAATGTAATAAAAAACAGTTTATCAAAAAGATAAACTGTTTTTCGCTAAATTGTTTAATTTAGTGCGAGCAAAAACACGCTATGAAATAGTGCAGCTTTTATCATCATTATCTTTACATAATTTTAAGAATTCGAAGTAGCTGTCGGGTAGGGGCTTGCCGTCTTTTACCATTTTGATTAGTTGTATTGGTTTGCGGAAGTAATAATCTTTTTTATAACATTCAAATTTATATAAAACATGATCAGTTATTTTAGCACCATTACGAAGTAGAAGATATGCTAAGGGTAGTTTATCACGGTTGATGGCGTCGTCTAAAAGTGTTTTTACCCCCATCTGTTGGCGTTGATGCGGAGCAGCTTGGTTAAAGTTTGCTCCACGATGTGATAGAACTTTCATAATACGTTGTAAATAATTTTCGGATTTGCGTGCCTCGAATCCATCGCCGCCGTAATCTACGACATCGTCGCAACGATATGTGAGGTACTTAAAGTCATAATAATAACAGAAAGACATCAGTATTTCGTCCGGGTTGGCTCCACAATCTAAGAGGCGACTAATTATTGAATCGGGATCGGGATAATCCATGTTAAATAATGGTTTCCAGATAGCATTCTCCTGATTAAATAAAAACACATCGGTACCTTCACGATAAGTTGGTAAATATGGTTTAATATCAGGTTTTAATTCTTTGATTTTTCTTACAAGAGAGTAGGTACTCCCTTTGAATGCAGCAATTGTTAATAATTCATTGAAGCGCTTGGCGTTTGGGTTAAGTATGTGGTTGTCCAACAAAAAATTCAAATAATCTTCGTCAAAAGGAGGATAATCATTGAAATAAACCCCTTTAAATTTGTTTGAATCAAAAGGCAAAATAATATCAGTACTGCTTCTATAACAGAGCAATCGGCATACTTGTGTACAAACGACGTCATCATTCCAAAATTCATGTTTTTCTTTTGATAAAGCTAGGATTTTATTGCGATCTTTATTTCGTATAGCTTTGGCATACTTGGCGTCACTTTCAGCAAAATTGGCACCCTCAGAAACTAACCTGGAAAGCTTACCTATTTCAATATTTTCACAAGCGTCTTGAACTTGTTCCCTAAGCGTTAAAGCCTGTGTTAGGGGGGCGAAAACTAGGCTAAATGCGCACATCAGCCCGGCTAACAATAAAAATTTTGTTTTTTTCATAAAAATCACCTTTCAATATTTTATTTGGCATAGTTGCCATGTGCACATTATTACATTATTTTAAAAAAATGTCAATATATGTAAATAAATATTCAAAATTTAATTAGGTTAATATATAATATATAATATATATATAACGCTTTCTTAATCTACGAAATCGCAAATCAAAAAACAGCCCATCTTTTTAGATAAACTGTTTTTTCTTTTTGTTTTATTACATTAATTTATAATTTTAAAACCAATCTGAAATAACATCTTTTACTGCGTTTCTAATATATTTATATTTAGAATCGGTACTGGTTTCAAGCGCTGCAAAAGCTTCGGCAAAAAATTCACGTGGACCTGTTTGTGCGTATGTGCCTAGATCTTCAGATTTAAAGCTCATTTTGTAATTTATTAAAAATTTTATGTTTTGGTAGCGATTGCAACGTATTGTTATTTCACGGTCTCTTTCTGTTTCCTCTATGATGGGAAAACTATTGTTTAAAATTTCTATTATAAAACCTACTATACTATAAGGCATATGCCAACATTCTTCAACATATAAAAATTCCATTACATGTCCAAATTCATGCGAAATTATGTGTTCTATATATTTATCCTCGTCACACGGGCTCCAATTATTGCCGGGTTTTCGGTTAATTAAATTACAGCTGCTATTTTTCTTGTAATGTTTTCTTGAAAGATTAATTCCACTAAAAGTAGTATCGGTTGTAGCTAACCATTTTTCTTTTGAAAAATCGCATTTTGGGGAATCGCATAATTTTATTGTGAATTTCTGGCTATATTTTTTAGATTTTATAGTTTTGATTAATTTTTGGGTAAAATTTTTATATTTGTCGAAAAGTTTATTTAACTGAATTAGCGTACGTAAAAGTACTTCAGGCTCTGTTTCTTTGATGACTTCATCTTCAATTTCAAAAACGTCCGGCGCGCGGTCTTTATATTTTTTAATTTCTTTATCGACATTAGTGCTTTGATTACTTGAACTTGAAGTGTGTAGTAAAGTTTCAACCAAAGTGGACATTTCAGAGTTGCAAAGATCGGGGTTATTAGCGTGTTTTGTTTTAATTCTGGCAATTATACTTTTGCTGTAATTGCTAAGATCGCCGGAATTATCTAAATCAGTAGCTTGGGTGTGTGCTACGCTTGAAAGTAGCATTACCATGGATGTAACTATTGCTGGGAGACTTTTTAAAAAATATTTTTTGATTTTTTTAAACATAATTTTTGACTCCTTCACTCTTTATTACAACTATATGATAACATAAATTTTAAAAAAAGTCAATATAAATTTTATAAAACCCAAAAAACAAATAATAATTTTTTTAATTTAAACAAAAAAGACCTGGCACATATTGTGCGCCAAGGCTCAGTTGTTTTTGTTATTATTTTTTATAGTCAAAATATGTATTGATTTATAATTTTAAAACCAATCTGAAATAACGTCTTTTACTGCGTTTCTAATGTATTTATATTTAGAATTGGTGCTGGTTTCCAGCGTTGCAAAAGCTTCAGCGAAAAATTCACATGCGTCTTTATTTGCATAAGTGCCCAAATCTTCAAGGATGTTTCTTTTTTTGTTTCTTTTTGTTGCGTTTTCAATTATTTGATCTTTTATTGCTTCAGATTTTTCATTTTTTATATTTTCAAAGTAATCGTTAATTACGATACGAGAATTATACCACTCCCATTTTATTTTTGTTTTTTTACTAATATACAAAAATTCCATTACATGGCCGAACTCATGTGAAACTACGTTTTCCACGGATTTATTATCATCATATGGACTGTTATAAGTGGTGCGTTTCATATTAATTAAATATTTTCCACCATTTTTACTATAATATTTTTTTGCAAGATTAATTCCGTCAAGATTCACATATGCGGAGGCAAGAGCGTTTTCGTTGGAATCGTCTGATAATCTTATTGTGAATTTTTTGTTGTAGCTGTTAGATTTTTTGGTTTTGATTAATTCTTCTGTAAAACTTTCATATTTGTCGAAAAGTTTATTTAGTTGAATTAGTGTGCGTAAAAGTACTTCCGGGTCTGTTTCTCTTACTACTTCATCTTCAATTTCAAAAATGTCCGGTGCGCGGTCTTTGTATTTTTTGATTTCTTTGTCAACGTTAGTTTTGTTTACGCTAAAACCAATAGTAAATAGCAAAGTAGCAACTAAAACGACAATTGCAGAATTACAAATGGTGGTGTTATCATCGTAAATTTTTTTGGTTCGGTTAATAATGCCTTTTCCGAAATCAGATAATTCATTTATGCTGAAGGCTTGAGTC
>JAFQXU010000044.1 GCA_017406805.1 Clostridia bacterium
CCCCTTATTTCGGTCGGAGGAGGCTCAAGGGAGTTTGAGGGAATGAAATTCCCTCATGGTTTTAAAATTGCTTGCAATTTTGCCGAGCGGTAGCGCTGGAAAATTTTTGAAAAAAATTTGGAATTTGGAAAAATGGGGGGGTACTACGACCCCCCCTAGTGGGTCATTGGTCAAAAACAAAATTGCACCTTCTAAACCCTTGCTATTAATGGTTTTTTTTCTTGACCAAAAAAAAAAAATAAATTGGTCAAAAACGACTGAATGTGTATAATATTGACACTAATACAAAAAAGTGATACACTAAAACACATAAAATTATGGAGAAAATAAATGGCAACAGATAAAAAAAGAGTGCAAATAAGTATGACGGAGGAAATTGCGTCTAAGTTTGATGAGTTGACCGAATTTTATGGATTAAGTAAATCAGGGCTGTTTGCTGTTTTAATCAGAGAAGATTATGAACGGAAAGGGCTCGAAGAAAAATAAAAAAGAGCCACTGGTAATGGCTCTCTAAGTTTTTTAAGTTAAGGTAATTATACTATATGGTAGATGAAAAAGCAAAGAAGGTAGACAGCAGAGCTAGAAATTGGTCTTTAGTTGTTTATCCTGAAAGTGCGCCTGCAAATTGGCGTGATATTTTAGATGATTATCATATTCCTTGGGTTGAAAGTCCGCTACATGATAAAGATATTAATCCTGACGGAGAAATAAAAAAAGCGCATTGGCATATTGGTTTGTTTTTTTCTGGTAAAAAAAGTTATGGGCAAATATTAGAAATAACTAGTAAACTTAATTGTCCTAATCCTCAAGTTATGAAGAATGCTAAAGGACAAATAAGATATTTTGCTCATTTGGATAATCCAGAAAAATATCAGTATAAACCAAGTGATATTATTGCTCATGGTGGAGCTGATATAAGAAAATATTTAACAGCTACTGGTGGAGACAAAATTAAATTACTTGCCGAAATGCAAGATTGGATTGACGAAACAGGTTGTACTGAATTTCATGAGTTAGCAAGGTATGCAAGGAATGAAAGATTTGATGATTGGTACGATATTATTGTTAATCAATCAACAGTGTTCTTAAATGCATATATAAGGTCTAAAAGACATGGAAGTTTTGAAAAAGTTCAAAAAGAGAATAAAAGAAATTAGGAGTTGATTTAATGAATTTTATGCTAATAGTTATCACATTAATATTTGTGTTCGCATGGATTGCTGTTTATAAAGATGATAAAAAAAACAAAGAAAAAAATAAAGATGATGAAGTTGTAAATATAGGAAAATCGCTAAATTTTGTTAATCGATTAGGTATTTTTATAGGTGTTTTGGGTTTTTTATTTAAATTTATTGGTTCAATAGCTTTTGATAATTCATTTCGTTTATTGTCAGCAATTGATATTTTTGGTAGTGTCTTGTTGTTTATTTGTGCATTTTGTTTCTTATTTTCATTTTTACGATGGCTATTTGTACGTTTATTCCTTTAATTTTTAGAAAATATTAAAGGAATATTCAAGCGTTTAACGCTTCTTTCTCTTTCCTAGTAGGAAGTCATGCTGACAAGCACGGCAGAGTCTCCGCATGAAATGCTCTCAATGAAATTGCCAGCGGAGCTTTTTCGAGGGACGAGAAAAACAAGAACAAAAGAGACGGGCAACCGTCTCTTTTGCTTGCTTGGGGTCTGGGGCAAACGCCCCATTTTGGCAACTGCAGTTGCCAAAGCTTTCCGCAGGAATCGTCAGACAGACCTTACCTTTATGAAATAAAGTCTAGTAAGTTATTATACTTCGTTATTATACTTCGATGCCGTTTATCCGGAACGTAAGTACGGCAGAGAGGACATAAACAAAGAGACTGGTGAGATACAAAATTAATTATAAAATGGGAAGTGGGTGCTCAAAATGAGCGCCCTTTTTTGTTGTCGGCTAGCCGACTTCTGATACATTTTTTTAAGCACAGAAACCACCCAATTTTGGAGTGGTGTGTAAGTGCGCATTGCTTTAAAAATGGCAATGAAAAAAACCCAAAGAAAATCTTAAAGGCGCACTTACACATCAAATAAATTGATGTCGTGCTAAACCCTAAAAACCTGTATAAGAAGTTGCCTTTGGCAACAACAAAAAAATAGACTATGGGGATTGGGGCAACGCCCCAAAAATAAAAAGAATCGTCTGAAACGAGGAACAAACTAAAATGTAAATTTTAGGTGTGACCGAGTGGAAGATGATTCTTTTTACCGTAAGTGTATATCCACTTACTAAGCTCGCTATAATATATTATAACGTTTTTATTTACATGAGCAAAGCGAGTTTTTCCAACACGTCTAATCTAAAATATTGGCAATTTATACCATGGTTTTCATGGTATATAAGTGCGCCCTTAGGAAAATAATTTGAATATATTTCAGATTTTCAATCTGACTGCTCCTGTCATCGAGCAGACCGATGAGGAAAACAAAAATAGGACTAAACTTTTTTGTTTAGTCCTATTTTTGTTTTGAATAGTACTAGAATTTTATATCAAAGGCATACATATTAAATATATGAATTAGGAATTCAGTCCCTTAATGAACCCATGATAAAAATCAATATAATTCAACAAATTAGCGCAGATCACAGTAATACACAATAAAAGAATTATTATTTTAGTGGATTTTTTAAGATTGATTATTTCTTGATATTTAAAAATTAATATAATAACAAGAACTACTGAGGCCATTGATGAAATATCTACGATTAGCTCCATGATTGTATCACTCCTTTAAGTTTACTAAATTATCATAACATACTTCTTGTTTTAGTGTCCCTAGAAGGTCATATTTTGGGTTTTAAGCATTTTTGACTAACCGTACGGATAAATTTACTCAGGATTAATTAAAGGGCTGTAACGGGCTTAAAATCGTTTCTAAGAGGATTTAGCGTTTATTTCGTTTAGTTATCGGCATAATCGTTAAAACAGGGGTTCTGATTTGCGGAAAGGGTTTAAGCGTAGCGTCCCTTGTAGCTAATCAGGTTCGCTGTTAGATTATGAAAGCCGATGACTGAATGAAATAATAAGCGTAGCGCCCCTTATTTCGGTCGGAGGAGGCTCAAGGGAGTTTGAGGGAATGAAATTCCCTCATGGTTTTAAAATTGCTTGCAATTTTGCCGAGCGGTAGCGCTGGAAAATTTTTGAAAAAAA
>JAFQXU010000003.1 GCA_017406805.1 Clostridia bacterium
TAGCAAAGTAGCAACTAAAACGACAATTGCAGAATTACAAATGGTGGTGTTATCATCGTAAATTTTTTTGGTTCGGTTAATAATGCCTTTTCCGAAATCAGATAATTCATTTATGCTGAAGGCTTGAGTCGGTGCTGAGGTCGACGTTAGCATTACTGATGATGCAACGACTACGGATAAAATTTTTAAAAAGTGTTTTTTGATTTTTTCAAACATTGTTTTTCTCCTTTATTTTGTACTAAAACTTATAATAACATAAACCTTAGACAAAGTCAACGCAAAATTTACATTGCAAATAATAATCAAGAATACAAAGCTTTTAGATTAAACTGTGCGAGTAAGATTATTTTTGGTGCGAGGTTCCATAAGGGGCATGGATGAATCTAGTATTTAAGCGGTTTACAGCCATTAGTAATATTTACGACTTAACCTATTATTTCATATTCGAATAAATACCTATATTTTTCATGCTCTTTTTTCTTTGTTGTATTTCACGTGTTTCTTCTAAATGTAGTTCGAAATCCACGTTTAATGTATGTTCTCCAAGTATTTAGACTTTGTCGGCGCCGTGTTTTATCCTAAAGCGATTTTTTCGAACATATTCGTTTGTGAGATAGACTAAACTACAAACAACACTTTTTCTCAAATCGATACCATCAATCTCTATGTGGTCTGTATAAAAACCTTTTGATTGGATAAAAAACCTAAATTCTTTTTGGTAGGCATACGGTATATCTTTTGTAAAAACAATACTCTGAATATTTTTGTTTTGAAAATCATGTATTCGTTTTTCTCTTGAAATTGGCTGATAACTAACATTGCCATAGGAAACGCTATATCCTTTCTTATACAATCCATCATAAAAACTAGGTATAAACAAATCCGCATCATATACACTGAGATATGTGTAACCTTGAGATTCGGCACGCTTATTTAATAAATCATAAAAATCTTTTTGAATTGATGTGTTCTCTTTAAATACAATTTGCCCCGAATCGAATCCAATGTGTTCTTTTGGAAAGACAGAAAAACAACATATATAACCTTGGATAGACAGTTTAAAATCTTGGATTGGAATTACAACTTCTGAGTCGGAAAACTGTTTCTTTTTATATTTTTCAAATAGCTGTTCCGGAGAATTATTTTTTGAATAAACGAACATACCTTTTTCAGATGGGGCTTGTTGGAAAATGCCCCCTTCAAAATCTTGTTGAAAGTCATTCCCGTGAGAATGAAAATGATCAACAGAACTAAGATATATTCCTTCTCCGGAATTGAAACGATCCCGATAAGATTGCCGAGAAAAAGTTTTAATAAGGAGACTTGTTTTGTTTGTCATATTATCACTGCACTCAAATTATATTGTATTCAGCTCGTATATAAAAAGTATAGCACAAAAACACATAAATATTCATACTTTTCGCAAAAACACAATTGTAAACCAAATATAACCCGATTCAAATTGCTATTGAAATCATCAGAGAATTATCATATAATAATAGTATTAAAATATATTTGAGGTGATTTATATGGTAATAAAATCTTCTACCACACTCAGAAATGATTATAATCTTATTTCAAATTTGGCACATGAAATGGATGACCCGATTTATATTACTAAAAACGGTGAAGGCGATTTGGTTGTTATGAGTATGGAATCATTTGAGAAACGAGAAGAAATGCTGAAACTCAGAACTAAAATTATGATAGCGGAAAATGAACGCTTATCAGGAACACAAGGTATTTCATTCGATGAAGTAAAACAGAGATTAGAGGTAAAATTTAATGAAGAAATATAAAATTGAATTTTTACCATCGGCATGGCGAGAAATTGATGAAATATCAAGTTACTATCTAAATAAAGTTGGTCCGAAATCTGCTAAAAAGATATTTGACAGAATACTTAAAGCGATTCAAAGGCTTGAAATTTTTCCATTATCTTGTCCTTTGATTAATGATAAAATGTTGAGACAAGAAGGTTATCGAATTCTTATTTGTGATGATTATATTTGTGTTTATAGATTGGTTAATGAAGTTGTCTATATCTATCACATTGCAAACGGAAGAGCTAACTATAAAAATTTAATTCAAAAAAACAAGCCGATTATACAATAATCGACTAATTTTGACAATGGTCCGCTCGGAGGGACTCGAACCCCCGTCCTTCAGAATCGGAATCTGCTGCGATATCCAGCTTCGCCACGAGCGGAAAATTAAATTGCGAGAAAAAGTGGCAGTGCCAATTCATCTCGCAACTATTATAAAACAGTATTATAGGATTATCAACAGTTTTTGTTATACGATCAACCTATTAATTAAGCACCTGGGCGACAATTTCGTAGTGCTTGTCCACTTCCCTTATGGAGTTTATCTTTATTTTAGTTTTCGGGGCTATTAGAAGTTCCTCTTCACCGGGGGCATTTTGAATTCCTTCATAATCTAAGACTAAAGCTTTACTGTTTGGTGGAATTTTTATGGTAAGAAACACATTTCCGGGAGTTTTACCCCTAAAAAAGTACGGATGTCCCGCCACGCCTTTGTTAAGGGATACGCTGGTAATACCTTCGTCAAAAACGATAGGCTTGCACTTGTTTATTTCTTTTATCAGGTCGTCATCAACGATTAACTCATGGTTTTTTCCAGTTTTATAATGAATTTTTGGAGTAGACTTATCTAATAAAGCTTTTAATCCATCGCTGCGCATGCCTCTGTAAGTCGTGTATTCTTTTTTGGTTAAATGATCCTCAAAATATTTAGATGCCTGGGCCATACGTTTTCTAAATGTTTTTATTTCATCAGATGAAAAATTCTTTTCTTTTGATAATTTTTCAAAAAATTTCGCTTTTCTAAGGAATGTATTAAACGTACTCCCATTCGCGCCTAACATAGAGTACTCTCCGATTGCCTCTTTTACAAATATTTCGTCGTCGCCTCCAACAAGGTCGGCAACTTTCGTCAAGCTATCTTCAAATGTTTTTGAACTGCCAAGTTTTGCTACTGTGCTTTTGAGAATTGATCTTTTTTCTTTAATTAAATTTTCAATTGTATCAATAAGATTTTTACGTTCCTTATCAAACATTTTAGTCACTGATGAAGGGTTTTCTTCAATGAAGGTTCTCTCTGCTTCATTGAACAGTATGTCCAGTTCGGGCTGACTACTATATTTAAGCTTCTCAGTGGCAAGTTTATAAAAATACGGTTCAAGACGCTCCATGTCTTCAACAATACTAGTTGTATTATGAGATTTTGTCAATTCCCACAATAATTTTTTTAAACGTGTTAAATCCAATGGTTTCAATAATTTGTGAACATCATATACACTCTCTATAGACGGAATGCTGTTATCAACGCTCAATAAAATAAGCCACTGGCAGTATTCCTTTATATCTCCGTCAAAATTTTTCAAACGAGAATTAAATTTAGAAACTAAATCTTGCACTTTAGTTTTCTCGATCTGTTTATCATAAATTCTTGCGGATAATTTTAAAATGTTAATTTTTTTCCCGCTCATATTTTTTATATACCATTTTGAAAATGCTTCTTTTTTAAATTCGGGATCGTTGTGAGAACGAGCAGATTGACCAACAAGAGATGCCGATAGCAAACTTCTTAGATGTTTCAATTGATTTTTGTTAAGCACATTTAGCATACTATCAATGCTATCAGCTTTCAAAAAAATTTCTTTTTGTTTCCCGGTTAAGTGCTTTTCATAGAGTTCTACTAAAATAAAATAGTTTTCCGCTTCCTCGTCAGTTCCAAACTTGTTTTTTGCTGCCGCAAAATTATTTAATCTTAGCTTGCTGTGTGAACCGGATAATGTTTTTGGCTTTTTTTCTTTAGCTTTTCTTTTGGAGCTTTCTATTCTAAATAAACTCATTTTTATCACCTCTATTTTTTTATAAAAATTACTATATACTTTCATTTTTTAAAAATCAATAGGTGAATTTAACTAAAATAATTTTAAATTTAATTATCTATGTGAGATTTATATTTACAAGTAAAAATCACTGTGCCAATATAAAAGCGCTTATTTCGCAAAATTCGCGCAGAATAAAAGCCCCAATACTAGTAAAAGCATCGGGGATATTTTCTTAACATAATTAAACTAGGCTACTTTCATTTTATTTTTTGTTCTAGTTTGGTAATTCTTTTTTCATGGTCTTTTAAAGTGTTTTTTGTCATGTCCAAGATGTCTAATGTTTTGTCTTCGTGAGCAAGTAGGCGATCTACGATGCGTTTAATGGCTTTTTCGTGGTCGTTATTGATTCTGAGCTGTTCTACAATGCATTTGGTATGGTTTGCAAGGTCTTCATCGTGATCTTTTAATTTTTTTTCGATATCTTTTTCGTTCATGATTTTCTACCACCTTTTTTTAATTTATTTTAGTTTTTAAGGTTTTAAACTTAAAAACTAACTTATAGTCATTATATATATATATATATATCGTCAAGTGATTTTGTAAAATTTTATCAAAAATTAATTTAATTTAAATAAAAAAGCCGCTTTTTTAGCGGCGGTTTTGTTTTTTATAAATTTAGAATCCAAAGTATTCAAGCAGACCTTTGTAAATTGACTGTGCGAATAAATATTGCTCGTTTCTTAGTTTTTCAACGTCGTTTGCATTTGTTATGTATGCAAGCTCAATTAGTGCTGCGGGCATATTTGTTTTTCTCAGCACATAAAGCGACGGCCTTACTCTTACACCGTTGTTTTTTGTTCCAACGTTATTGACAATCGAATTCAAAATTCTTTCTCCCAGGTAATAAGACTGCGAATATTCCTGATATACGTAAACTTCTGTGCCGTTAATATCGGGATTTGTGTTTGCGTTTACATGAATGCTTAAAAAATAATTTGCCGGCCAGCTGTTTGCGGCGTCAACCCTTGCTGCCAAGCTTGTGGAATTGCTTGTGCCAAGCACTTCATCCGGAGAGTTTCTGGAAGTTCGCACCTCAAATCTCGAATCGCCGCGTAAAATATTTGCAAGGTACATTCCAACTTTGTACGTGATGTCTTGTTCGTACAGCCCAAATCCTTCTGCTCCTGCATTTACTCCGTATGGATTATGGCCCTGATCTATAAATATTTTTATTGCCATAATTTATCACACCCCTTATATTTAGCCATAATATGAATATTTTTAAAAAGTGTGAATGTTTGTGCTTAAAATTTGATATATATGTTATTTATCATTATAATTTAAACCGGTACATATA
>JAFQXU010000045.1 GCA_017406805.1 Clostridia bacterium
AATGCAAATGCAAATGCAAATGCAAATAAAAATAAAAAGCGCAAACAAAAAATAAATTCCATATATATGAAGGCAAAAAAATACAGTGCTTCTATCAAAACGCAAGCACTAACTTTTGAAAAGAATATAAATACACTAGATAAAGCAATTAAAAATTTCCAAGACGGCTATAAAGCAAAAGCATGGGCTAAATGGATAGCTATGAAAGCAGGTGTTGGAAGTCTACAACTTGTAAAAGAGGTTAACAACGCAACGGTTAAAATAGAAATCTTAAATAAAGTAATAGATGAACTACAAAATACTTTGAACAATCTTTCAAATAACTAAATTAATAATTTAATAATACTAAAAACAAAGTTTACTAAAAATGCTTATTATGATATAATTAAGATTAAGTAGGCTAAGTAATCGCGTGCAATTTAATTATTGCATGAGGAAAGTCCGAACTCCACAGAGCAGGTTAACGGCTAACGGCCGCCGAGGGCAACCTCAGGGAAAGTGCAACAGAAAACACACCGCCTAAATGTATCATTTGGGTAAGGTTGAAATGGCGAGGTAAGAGCTCACCACCATGCAGGAGACTGCACGGGTATGTAAACCCTAACCGGAGCAACACCGTTTGGTAAAAAATGCGCTTGCTCGGCGCAAAAAAAAGGTGGCACCGAACCAGTATGGCAACATTTGGTCCAGATAGATGATTACTCACGACAGAATTCGGCTTATCGGTCTACTTTTAATAATTTAAAATTTTGCTTACCCATAGAAATTTATGTTTCTATGGGATTTTTCTTTTGAGATTTCTAATTTTTCGGCTACCTTTTTGTAAATTAAACATTTTGCATTATATAGGTAATTTTTTTCTATTTTATAATTTTCATATTTTTTATATATTTCTTGAGCCAATAAAATTCCTCCGGATTTTTAATTACCAAGTTATATTATTGGCGGTTTATTCTTTTTATATTCATCTTTGCAAAAAATCTGTGCTATAATATAAATATAAAAACATCTTGGGGGTTTTTATTGTATAATGAAAAAAATAGGAGAAGAATTTTACATAAAAAATTGCACTGAAACAGCTCCATTATTACTTGGAAAGTTTTTATGCAGAAATATAAACGGGAAAATAATTAAAACAAAAATCACCGAAACAGAATGTTACTTTGGGGAAGCCGACACAGCTTGCCATGCGCACAAAGGAAAAACTGAAAGGACGAAAACTCTTTATCAAAAAGGCGGCGTAGCATATATTTACCTTTGCTATGGAATTCATTTTCTTTTTAATGTGGTAACCGGGCCAAAAGATATGCCACAAGCTATTTTAATAAGGGCGGTAGAAAATTACAATGGTCCGGGCAAACTTACTAAGTATTTACAAATTACAAAAAGTCTTAACGAAGAAAATTTAATAACTTCTGAAAAAATTTGGATTGAGGATTCGGGAAAAGCCGCAAAATATAAATCTTACCCAAGAATTGGAATTGACTACGCCACAGAAGAATACAAAAATAAATTGTGGCGGTTTAAATTAGAATAATATAATAAAAAATATAATTTTGGTATTGTGTTTTTATAGATATTATGGTAAAATATCGTATACAAAAATAAAATTAGGGGGTTATACTAAAAATGATTGAAAAAAACAATGATTTTAAAAGGGGCTTTAAAGACGGCATACCCATTGCGCTTGCGTACTTGCCGATTTCTATGGCAATAGCTGTTGACGCTGTTCTTTCAGGATTAAATTTTTCTATGGCACAAATTTTTGGAATTATGTACACAGGTTCCGGGCAAGGAATATTTTTAAATTACTTTAAAAAAGGCGAAACTCTTGCACTTATGTACGTTTTTATGCTGTTTATCGCTAATTTTAGGTACGTTATATTTTCAATTTCAATGTCGCAAAAAATAAAATCTGACACCCCCACATGGCAAAAATTATTATTCGGCGTAATTAATACCGACGAAGTTTACGTTTTAGCAATGCAAAATCAAGGCGCACTCAGCGGAAAATATCTTATGGGCTTGGCGTTTTCGCCGTTTTTGGGGTACATACTCGGCAATACAACCGGTTCACTGGTTACAGGGCTTATCCCAGACATAGTAAAACCCGTTTTAGGAATAATGCTTTACGGGCTGTTTATCGCAATGGTTATCCCCTCCGCTAAAAAATCCAGAAAAATACTATCCAGCGTCGTTGTCACAATAATTTTAAGCTATATTTTAGAAGCCATTCCGATTATTGGAAAAACAATTTCTTCTTGGGGTATAAATCCAGCAGGAATAACCATGATAACCTGCGCAGTATCTGCGGCAGCAATTTGCTCTTGGATTGCACCAATTGAAGAAAAAGAACTCTCAGACATTAAGGAGGAAGAATAAATGAACAGTCAAAACATTTATATAATATTAATCTCCATGGCGATAACCATGATTGCTCTGAGAGCTATACCGTTACTATTTTTTAAAAAGAAAATAGAAAACAAATTTTTAAAATCGTTTTTTACATATATCCCCGGCACAGTTCTTACAGCACTTATTGTGCCTGAAGTTTTTAGCTCCACCAGCACCCCTATTTCCGCTTGGGCGGGCGTAATTGTGGCCGTGGTGCTTTCCTATTTTGGGCGTGGGCTGTTTACAGTGTCGGTCTGTGCGGTCATAACGTCATTTATAACAGAAGTAATAATGAGATCAATGGGAATTTTAAATTAAAAATAAATATAAAAAAATTATCTGCCGGGGAATTAAAATCCCGGCAGATTTTTTATAAAATTAAAATAATTTACATAATATTGCAAGTTTGTGTGCTCTCTGCACTTGCTTCTTGCTCGCCACCATTAGAATGCAATACGTCATCCTTTGGCAGAGAATCTGGCATACTTAGTATATCATTGGCATTAGCGGAATCTGACATTTGTTCAAATTCTTCTTTAGTTTTTTTCTTTCGTTGAGCTTCTTCATCAGATTTTTCTTTATCAGTACGAGTATCAAGTTTTGCAGTAATAACATGGCTTTCGTTCACGCTTTTTAAACAATTATTAGCACGTTCACCAACTTCATAAGCATTCTCTAATAAACCTTTATTACCTTCATCTCCGACAAGTTTTTCTTTTGCGACTTGTGAAATCTCTGCTGCATTTTTCAGAATTTTTCCGAGATTATCGCCATTACTACCAGGTTTTGAAGGCTCATCGCTAGCTAAATCGCCCATAAATTTGGCCGAACCCTTCAAAGTCTTATTCAAATAATAACCGTTAGTACCTTCTTTCGGAGCTTCCTCGCTCGCTAAATTACCCATTAGTTTTGCTAAATTTCCAGAGGCATCTAAAAGATTACTTTCTATTTTTTCAGCCTTTGTTCCACATCTATTCATAAGCCTACTCGAACTTCTTGCAAACATAATTAAACAAACCGATGCAACAATCGTAAATACTGCTACACATGAAGTATAAACAATGGTTTTCAATTTTTCTAATTCCAATTCCAAATTAAATTTCTCTCCATTCAATTTTTTAAGCTACTTTTATTTTTTAAATAGTCCGGAATATGCTCCCGTATCGGATTCATCTTCACTTATATTATAGTCTTTGCCAAATTTAAGATTTTTGTAAGTTTTTTCGTTTTCCGATGTTGATAAATCCTCAATTTCATTATGTAAATTACCGTTTAATATATCATCAATGCTTTCCTCAGATGTGTTTTCAGCCGAACTGCTTTCGATTTCAACACAAGAATCATCTTGGCTGGAAATATTTAAACAATCTAAATTTTCCGGAGCATTTTCTTCCAAAACTTCATTTTCACTTTTCAACTCATGACCGGCAACGTATTCATTTTCTTCTAGATCTTCTTCAAATTCGCTGGGGATACTGTCAATTGCTTTAATGTGTTCTTTATAAACATCATCTAATTTTTTGCGCAAATTAGCAGATTCAATTTTCAGCTGATTGAATATTTCTTTTTGAAAATCCACTTCTTTTTTTGCTCTTGCCATAATTTTTTCTGATTCTTTTGAGGCTTTAAAGACCATTTCAGCAGTTTTTTCTTTTGCTTTAGAAAGCGTGCTGTCTGCAATTTCTTTGGCATTTAAAATTAATTTTTTGATGGTGCTGTCTTCGCCTTGAAGTTTTTCGATTTTTCTTTTTAAATTTTCAATTTCACCGCAAAGATTTTGGTTTCTGTCCAAAATTTTTTGATAAGATTCTTCCACATCGTCTATAAATGCGTCCACATCTTCAGGTTTATACCCACCAAAATTTGCTCTGCGAAAACTTACATTTCTAATATCATCAACAGTTAACAAAATGCTCACCCTTTACATTTATTAATAAATTTTTTATTTAAAAATAAACACCGTGATTTTCCAGTTCACCTAAAAAATCTTCGCCTTCCAAATCAACATTGCACGGGGTTACAACGAAAGTATCTGTAGATACTTTTTTTATCTTTCCTCCGTTAGCATACGCCACGCCGCTTAAAAAGTCTATAATTCTTCTTGATTCCGGTTTGGCAACACCTTCTAAATTCAAAACTATTGTGTGCATTTTTAAAAGTTCATCGGCAATATTTTTTACTTCTTCGCCGAATTTTTCGGGTTTAACAAGCACAACTTTAAGTTTTGCGGTTGCATGAATGCTAACCACCCTGTTTGAAGAGTCTTTTCTTGATCTAAAACCATAGTCTGCTCTAGATACACTTTCTTCCTCGTAATCGTCTTCGTATTCTTCTGACGGAGACCACATTTCTTTAAATTTTTCCACTAAACCTGCCATAACAATTCCTCCTAATAAAAAATTAATGTAGTATTTATAACGAATATCAATTTTTTTCACTTTAAATTCACTTAAACGCACCAAAATACTGACCCTTCGGCGCATTACACTAATATTATGAACACATCGCAAATGTATGTCAACCTTTTTATTGTAAAAATTAACATTATTTTTAAAAATTTTTATTTACTCTTTTTTACTTTATGAATTTTTTCCTCGTTTTTAAAAGCCAAAAGCCCTACAAATTACTATCTGTAGGGCTTGTTTATAACTTTTGTTAAATTTTGTCATTAAACTCGGAGCCAGAATCTAAATCGCAAAAATTACTCCAAAAAAGCGAAATAGACCAAATTGCTCCAATAAATACCAGCACATAAATTATTCTACTAACAACCGAATCTTGCCCACCGAATATCCACGCAACGATATCAAACTGAAAAAATCCGATTGACCCCCAATTTATTCCGCCAATAATGCAAAGGGCAAGCGCTATTTTATTTAATGTTTTCATTTTTAATTTCTCCTTTCTAAATATACTCACCATTATTATAAACAGAATGCATTAAAAAAATCAATTTTAAATAAATTTACATATTTTTACATTTTACACCATGGCATCTTGCACTCGGGCATTTATTTTGATAAAATTTATATGTGATATGCATTTACATTTAAGTAGAAACAGCGAGGAATATTATTTATGAATTTATCCCCTATTTATAAATATGGCGAAAAGCAAAAAATATACTGCAAAAAAATAAAAGACTACTACAAAAATGTGCTTAAAATCAAAAACCCAAAAGCTTTTGTTAAAACATACGGCTGCCAACAAAACGTTTCTGACAGCGAAAAATACAAAGGCATGCTGGTTAATATGGGGTTTTCCTTAACCGAAAATCAAGAAAATGCCGACGTTATACTCTTTAACACCTGCGCAATAAGAGAAAACGCCGAAAATAAAGCGTTTGGAAACATCGGCTGGGTAAAAAATCTTAAAAAAACAAACGAAAATTTATTTATAATACTTTGCGGATGCATGACAGAGCAAAACACCATAATAGATAAAATAAAATTAAAATTCAGCTTTATAGATCTAGTTTTTGGGACTCACTCTATTCATAAATTTCCCTTTCACTTTTACGAGGCGCTTTTAAACAAAAAAACAAGCGGAAAAACATCTGCAAAAGCCTACATAAAAGAAACCGAAGATATAATTGCCGAGGATTTCCCGGAAGTAAAAAATAATAATTTAAAAGCATTTTTGCCAATTATGTATGGGTGCAATAATTTTTGCTCATACTGCATTGTGCCGTACGTTAGAGGGCGTGAAAGAAGCAGGAATTCTAATGAAATTACCTACGAATTTAAAAAACTGCTTGAAAGCGGGTACAAAGATATAACTCTTTTGGGGCAAAATGTTAATTCCTACGGCAAAGGGCTGGAAGAAGATATTAATTTTCCAAAACTTCTTAAAAAGCTAGACGACTTTGATGGCGAATATATAATAAGGTTTATGACATCGCATCCAAAAGACGCAACAAACGAGCTCTTTGACGTTATAAGTAATAGCAAACACATAGCACACCATATGCATCTTCCCGTTCAATGCGGCAGTAATAAAATCCTTGAAAAAATGAACCGCAAATACACAAAAGAATCATACTTAAAAATAATAAATTACGCAAAAAGCAAAATCCCGGACATCATTTTTACAAGCGATATAATAGTGGGCTTCCCCGGCGAAACTTACGAAGATTTTTTAGAAACGATTGATATTTTAAAAAAGGTAAAATTTCATTCACTTTTTACTTTTATTTATTCCCCGCGCGAAGGAACCCCGGCAGCAAAACTCCCCGACCCCGTAACAAAACACGAAAAAACTGCTTGGCTTTTGGAACTTTTAAAGGTTCAGGAAGAAATCTCGGAAGATCTTCACAAAAAAATGCTTGGAAAAACATTCCGGGCTTTGGCAGAATCGTTTTTGCCCGAAACAAATGAGCTTCTTTGCAGAACGAGCGGAAATATAATCGTGGAAGCAAAAGGCGAAAAAGAAAAAGTAGGAAATTTTTTAGATGTTTTAATAACAGGATATAAAAAAGATTCACTAAAAGGAAAAATTATATAAAAGAAAAGGAGAAAAAATATGGATTTAATTACTTTATCAAAAAATTTAGGAGCAGAAATTCAAAAAAGCGATGAATATCTAGAGTACAAAATAAGAGAACAAAATGTGGAATGCGACAAAGATTTGCAAAAGCTGATTGAAACTTTTAATTTAAAAAAAGTTGCCATAAACGAAGAAATTTCCAAAAGCGAAGCAGACCACAAAAAAATCGACAAATTAAACTCTGAAATAAGCAGTCTTTACTCCAAAATAATGGAAAATGAAACAATGAAAGAGTTTAATAAATCAAAAGAAAAATTTGAAAACACCCTTAGAAAAATAAATTACATAATAACAGCATCTGCCGGCGGACAAGACCCATATACGATAAACACCGATGACGTATCAAGCTGCACAGGAAGCTGCTCCGGCTGCTCGGGGTGCAACTAAAAATATATTATTAAAAAACAAGTGAGGATTATATGGCAGAAATTTCACCAATGATGAAACAATACATGAAAATTAAAAGTGACTACAAAGACAGTATTTTGTTTTTTAGGCTCGGCGATTTTTATGAAATGTTTTTTGACGATGCAAAAGTTGTTTCGGAAGAACTGGATTTAACACTTACGGGAAAAGATTACGGCCAAAAAGAAAGAGCACCGATGTGCGGAATACCGTATCACAGCTGCGAATCATACATTGCACGGCTTGTTTCCAAAGGGTACAAAGTTGCAATGTGTGACCAAATGGAAAATCCCGCCACCGCAAAAGGCCTTGTCAAACGCGAAGTGGTGCGTGTAATTACGCCCGGAACGGTTATGGAAGAAAGCATGCTCGACGAAGCAAAAAACAATTACATATGTTCGGTACTTACCTCTGAAAACGAAGAAGAAATCGGGGTATGTTTTTGCGATATTTCAACCGGAATTTTATACGCAACTGAACTTAAAGGCAACAAAAATTATACTGTAAATCAGCTGAAAAACGAACTGGGGAAATTCTCGCCCAGCGAGATTTTAATCGGCTCCGGAAAAAAATTAGGTAGCACTTTGGAAAATTTCTTAAAAGGTAAACTTCCTTCTTGCAGGGCTGAATTTTTAGAGCAAAACGAAGACTTTATAAACGCAAAAAACATGCTTATAAAACAGTTTGGAAAAGAAAGACTTAAAAAAATCAGCATAGAAAACAGCGAGGTTTCCGTTATTTCTATCGGTAATTTGCTAAGTTACCTTAAAAAAACACAAAAATCCGGGCTGGAAAGAATAAACTCAATTAATTTTTATAATAAATCCGAATTTATGGGTCTGGATATTAACACCATACGAAATTTAGAAATCACAGAAACAATGCGTACAAAGTCAAAAAAAGGGTCACTTCTTTGGGTTCTGGACAAAACAAAAACATCTATGGGCAAAAGGCTGCTACGTTCTTGGATTGAAAGGCCGCTTGTAGACATACAAAAAATAACTTGGCGGCAAGATGCCGTAGAAGAACTTGTAAATGATATTACTTTAAAAGACGATTTTTCAGAAAGCCTTTCCGGAATTCATGACATTGAAAGACTTATGACAAAAATAACATACGGCTCTGCAAACGCAAGAGATTTAAAATCGCTTTCCTCTACCCTTTCTAAGCTACCGCAAATCAAGTTTAATCTTTACAAGTGCAAATCTTATCTTTTAAAAAAAATGTGCGAAAATCTGGATCTTTTAAAAGAAGTGTATATGCTAATTGAAGACTCAATAATCGATGATCCACCGATGCTAATTAAAGAAGGCGGCATAATCAAAGAAAAATACAGCGAAGAAGTGGATAGACTCAGAAGTGACATTAAAAACGGAAAAACTTTAATTGCCGATATTGAAAATCGCGAACGCCAAAAAACAGGCATACCTAAACTAAAAATAGGCTACAATAAGATTTTTGGATACTATATAGAAGTTACAAACTCCTTTAAAAATTCGGTTCCGGAAGAATACATTCGCAAACAAACACTGACAAACTGCGAAAGATATATAACCCAAGAATTAAAAGATTTAGAATCCCGCATTTTATACGCTAAAGATAAAATAAACGAAATTGAATACGAAATTTTTGAAAAAGTGCGCCTTAAAGTGGCCGAGCAGCTGCCGAAAATCGCAAAAACTGCCAATATTATCGCAAATCTTGATGTTATTGTTTCTTTGGCGGAAACCGCATGCTTTAATAACTACGTTAAACCGCAAGTAAACAGCGGAAAAACTATTTTTATTAAAGAAGGACGTCACCCCGTTGTTGAGCAGCTTTTAAATGATGCTCCGTTTGTTCCAAACGACACACTGCTTGATAATGATGAAAACATGGTGTCTGTTATCACGGGGCCGAACATGGCAGGAAAATCAACATACATGCGCCAAACTGCTTTAATAACTTTAATGGCTCAAATTGGCAGCTTTGTCCCGGCTGCAGAAGCTAAGATTGGAATTGTGGATAATATTTTTACACGCATCGGTGCATCAGACGACCTTGCTTCGGGGCAATCTACATTTATGGTAGAAATGAACGAAGTTGCAGATATTATAAAAAATGCCACTTCAAACAGCCTTTTAATACTTGATGAAATCGGGCGCGGGACATCAACATTTGACGGAATGAGCATTGCAAGGGCTGTTTTAGAATACATTTCAAACCCAAAAACACTTGGAGCAAAAACTTTATTTGCAACTCACTATCATGAACTAACGAGCATGTCGGGCGAATTTAACAATATTAAAAATTATAATATTGCGGTTAAAAAGCGTGGCGATGACATCACATTTTTAAGAAGAATCGTTCCCGGCGGAGCAGACGACAGCTACGGAATCGAAGTTGCAAAACTTGCAGGGCTTCCGCAAAATATTATAAGCAGATCAAAAGATATACTCAAAATGCTGGAATCCAATAAATATCCCGCCAGCAACTCGAAAAATGAAGAAACCAAAGATGTTTCCCAGCTTACTTTTAAAGATTCCTACACCAATGCAAATGAAATACTAAATAAATTAAAAAATATTGACGTAAGCGTTCTTACTCCGGTGGAATCCATGAATATTTTATATAGTCTTGTGGAAATGACAAAAAAATAAAACTAAAAGAGGCTTTCAAATGAAAAAAATTAACATTTTAAGCAAGCAAACTTCTCAATTAATCGCCGCGGGCGAAGTTATAGAAAGGCCGGCTTCTGTGGTAAAAGAGCTTTTAGAAAACTCAATTGATGCAGGGGCAACAAGAATTACAGTTGAAATTAAAAACGGCGGCAACAAACTTATTAAAATAACGGATAACGGCTGCGGAATTTACCGAGATGACGTAAAAAATGCATTTTTGCGCCACGCCACAAGTAAACTTAAAAATTCGGAAGATCTAGAAAAAATATCTTCGCTTGGCTTTAGGGGCGAGGCGTTAGCCTCGGTTTGCGCCGTTTCACACGTAGAAATAATCACAAAATCGCCCGAAGAAGAAATCGGAACACGCTTTTTCATAAACGGCGGTACACCCGGCGATCTGCTTGACACCGGCTGCACAAACGGAACCACTATTTTTGTAAGAGATCTTTTTTACAACACCCCCGCACGCATGAAATTTTTAAAAAAAGACGTAGCCGAAGCAAACGCATGCGCAGGAATAATTGATAAAATTGCACTTTCGCACCCGGAAATATCTTTTAAATTTATAAGAGACGGCAAAGAAGCGCTTCACACAACAGGGGACAAAAAAATTTCTTCCGCCATACACTGCGTTTACGGAAAAAGTTTTTTTGACGGAATGATACCCGTAAAATATGAATACAAAGGCATTAAAATCGACGGCTACATAAGCAAACCCACTTTTTGCAAGTCAAGCAGAAGCATGCAAAATTTCTTTTTAAACGGAAGATACATAAAAACAAAAACGGGTTCAAGCGCCCTGGAAGAAGCTTTTAAAAACTCGGTAATGGTAGGAAAATTCCCATACTGCGTGATTTACATTAATGTTACTCCTGGATTTGTGGACGTTAATACTCACCCCACAAAAACGGAAGTTAAATTCTCTGATGAAAAATTAATTTTTGAAACCACTTACTACGGCGTCAAGAATGCTCTTATGAATTATAATAAGGAAAGCTCGGTTTTAACCCCAATTGATAATATTTCTTATAAAAACAGCAGCGAAAATAAAATACCGCCCGAATTTTTTATAAATAAAAATCAAGCCGCAGAAAACGAAAAACCAAAAAAAGATAATTTTACCATTAAAAATGCGTTTAATTTTAACCCCGAAAGCACTCTTGGAAGTGAAGCACCTTTAAAATCCCCGGATTTTAAAGAAAACAACTTTTTTAAAGATGAAATGATCAAAAAACATCAGCTTACATTTTCTTACGATAAAAACGAAACCGAAATAAAAAACAAAAAAGAAGAAAACCAAGGCAAAAATTCATTTTTTGAAGAGGAAAAACCAACTCCGGCAGCAAATATTATAGGCGAAATTTTTAACTGCTACATATTAATTGAGTCAGGAGAAAACATCATCTTGGTTGACAAGCATGCAGCTCATGAAAGAATAATTTTTGAAAAATTAAAATCTTCTGATTTTTCCGGTGATTCGCAAAAATTAATCGAACCTATTATCGTAACGCTGGAAAAAGATGAGTTTAATGCCATCACAAACAATTTACCGCTTATTTTAAAAGCAGGAATAGAAGCCGAAAATTTTGGTCCGGGTTCGGTTATCATAAGAAGCATACCTATGTACATGAAAACAAGTGAAGCCGAAAATTCTATAATTGAAATTGCCCAATATTTAATTAAAAATCTAAAAAGCATAAACACAGAAAAACTAGATTGGATATACCATAATATTGCTTGCCGAAGCGCCATTAAAAGCGGAGATAAAACATCCGAAAAAGAAATTTTGGAACTTATTAAAAAACTTTCGCAAAATCCAAGCATAAAACACTGTCCGCACGGAAGGCCGATATTTGTAACACTTAGCAAAAAATTCATTGAAAAACAATTCGGAAGAACGTGATTTACATGGAAAAAGATTTAATACCGGTAATCAGCATCGTTGGGCCTACAGCTTCGGGGAAAACAGAACTTGCAACAGACCTTGCTTTAAAATTTGGCGGTGAAATTGTTTCGGCAGATTCAATGCAAGTTTACAAAGAGTTTGAAATTTCCACAGCAAAACCAAATTTAGCCCAAAGAAGCAAAGTAAAACACCATTTAATAGATATTTTGCATGTAAACGAAGAATTTAGCGTAGCGCAGTATAAAGAACTTGCAAAAGAAGCGGTTATAAATATACACGCACGAGGGAAACTTCCGTTTTTAGTCGGCGGAACAGGGCTTTATATTGATTCATTTCTTAAAAATATTGAATTTGAAATCAAAAACACATCAGACGAAAAAATCCGAAAAGAACTTTCAGAAAAAAGCAACTTGGAACTTTTTGAAATTTTAAAAAAAATAGACCCAAAAAGCGCACAAAATATTCATATAAATAATAAAAAAAGAATAATAAGAGCTATTGAATTTTTTTACACATCGGGCTATCCTATATCCATACAGGTTAAAAATTCCCAAAATAGAGTTTCTCCATTTAAAGTCTGCAAAATAGGTCTTAATTTTAAAAATAGAGAAATTTTATATAGCAGAATTAACGTACGCGTAGAAAAAATGTTTAAACTTGGGCTTGTTAAAGAAGTTAAAAATATTTCCGATAATATGACCCTTAGCAAAACGGCCGAAGCGGCAATCGGATACAAAGAAATTCTGGAATACACAAACGGGAAAACAGATCTTGATTCGGCCAAAGAAAATCTTAAAAAAGTCACAAGAAATTACGCAAAACGCCAGATAACCTGGTTTAAAAGAGACCCAGAAATAAATTGGATTTATCCCGATAACATGGAAAATTACAACGAAATTTTAATTTCGGCAGAGGAAATTATCAAAAAATTTACAAATTAAAAGGACATGTCTATGAAAAAATTAAACTTTAAAAAAAAGATTATAATTTACGGGATTTTGTTTTTCGTGCTGGCGATTTCATCACACTTTATAATAAAAAATCACAGCAAAAGCAAAACGGAAATGGCTGAAATTGGTGAAATCCAAAACACACTTAAAGTAAATGGTTTTGTGGTAAGAGACGAAGAAGTTATCCACGCAGACTATGACTCAAAGTCGTGCGTAAAATATCTTTTTAATGACGGAGAAAAAGTATCTAAAAATGGTGTTTTGGCTCAATTTTATGATAACGATTCAAATGCAAAATTTGGTTACAAAACCGATTCATTAAATAAAGAGATAGAAGTCCTTGAAAAGCTAAATTCATGCAAATACAACTATTCTCAAAGTATAAATGCAGTTAACTCCAAAATTAACGATGAAATAAAAAATTTAAGTACGTCTTTAAATAATTCTGATGTAAAGTCGTCAATTGAAAGTAGAAACAATATTCTTTATCTTTTGAATGAAAAACAAATTATTCTGGGCAAAAATGTAGATTTTGAAGATAAAATTCAGGATTTAAAAAATGAAAAAGAAAAGCTAACATTGCAAGATTGCAGCGTAATATCAGAAATAAAGTCCCCTACTTCCGGCGATTTTATCAGCCACATAGATAATTTTGAAAACAAATTCAATTATAAAAACTTAAAATTTGAAGATTTTACAGGCTTTAATCCGGAAAACACCACGCCGGAAAGTTCTAATGGCGACGAAATTGGCAAAATTATAAAATCTCCAACATGGTATATTGTTTCCAAAATTGGAGAAAATGAGGCAAAAAGAACTCATGAGGGAAGCGAAGTTAAAATCAGCGTTGATGGGCTAAACTTTATAAAAAATATACCTGGAAAAGTGGAAATAATAAAAAAAGACTTTGATGAAGAAAATTACACACTTATAATTTCCTGCGAATATATGAACAAGAACTTGGCGACAATAAGAAACGAGGAATTTAAAATTACTTTCGAGAGTTACTCCGGACTAATAATAAACCGAGATACCGTTCATGAAGACCCGGAACCAAGCGACACCTCAGAAAGAAAGTTTGGTGTGTACGTGGCCATGGGAAATTATTTAAAATTCAAAAAAATAAACCCCGCTTTTTGGAGCGACAAAGAAGTCGTTTGCAGCTATACACCAACGGAAGAAGCCGACAATAACTACCTGCAGCTCGGAGATTTGGTAGTAACCGAAGGAACAGACCTTTACAGCGGTAAAAAAATAATATGATTTTAAAATATAACAAAATAAAAAGCATGACATATTATAAACTGAGGTGATTTTATGTATCACGTAATATGCCATGTTTTTTTCACTTTTTTTATAATTCTGGGGATTTGCGATATCTTTATTTTTTTAATTTCAAAATTTTTTAAAGATAACTCCCCCAAAAAAGTTTACACTTTTTTTGTTCCGGTAAAAGGCCACGCGGAAAACATTGAATTTACTATAAGATCCATGATGTTTAGGCTTCGTTTTATACACCCATTTTTAAATTTTAAAGTTATGATTATTGATTGCGGCATGGATGGCGAAACAAGATTTGTTTGCCATAATCTTTGCAAAATTTATCAAGGAAGCCTAATCATGGTAAAAAATGAAGATAATTAAATAATAAAACCGCCGTCAGAATTTATTACTTGGCCTGTTATGAAATTTGCTTCTTCACTGCACAAAAATGCGGTGACATTTGCAATATCTTCGGGCGTTCCAAGCCTCATAAGAGGGGTATTATCTATTAATTTTTTAATATCTTCTTTAGATAAGTTTTTATTCATATCCGTATCAATTACTCCGGGTGCCACGCAATTTACATTTATTCCCGAAGGGCCAACTTCTTTTGCCAGAGCTTTTGTAAATCCTATTACAGCTGCTTTTGACGCTGAATAGATACTTTCCAAAGCCGCACCTGTTATCCCCCAAACAGATGAAATATTAATTATTTTCCCGCTGTGATTTTTTATCATATTTGGCAAAACCAGCCTAGAAAAATTCAAAACCCCGCCCAAATTAACGTCAAATATCTTGCTGCATTCTTCGGGAGTCATATCTGTAAAAAGCTTATGTATGCTCATTGCCGCATTATTTACCAAAACATCAATATGAGAAAATTCTGCCAAAGATTTTTCTACAACATACTTTGCTTCTTCGTAATTTGAAACGTCGCCCTTTAAAGCAATGGCCATTGCTCCTGCTTTTCTTACCTTTTTTAAAGTATCCATCGCACTTTTTTCGGAATTATTATAATTAATTACAATATTATACCCTTTTTCCGCCAATTTAATTGCTACTGCGGCACCAATCCCGCGTGAAGCTCCAGTTATTATCGCTGCTTTTTTCATACATTAACCTTCCTCTATATATTTTACAATTTCTCCTATATACATTTTATGATAATCGTTTTTTTCGTAATTTTTTTGAAGTGATTCATCTATAAAACAATCGGGAGTTATAAACTGAGAATATATTTTTTTGCAAATCAAAACTTTTTTGGCCTCCTTAAAATAAACCGAATTATCATCAAAAATCGGATTTAAACCGGTTTCTTTTATTTTGTCGATATCTCTACCGGAAACCTGACCGCATTTGGCAAGAGCAGGTTTATATTTTTCGTCAAAAAATGAAAGAGAATAGTATTCATTATTTTCTAAAAATTCAAAAGTGTATCTTTGCGGCCTAATAAAAATAAAACTTACATTTTTATTCCAAAGAACTCCTACCCCGCCCCAACTTGCCGTCATGGTATTAAATTTTTTATCTGTACCGGACGTTACCAGCATCCACTTTGTTCCTATTTCTTTATATGGATTGAAATCTTTTGAACTTTTTGGATCAATATTTAACATTTTACTCATAAAACTACTCCTTTAAATAAAAAAATAATAAGGTAAAGCGCTAATATTACCAACGAAAAATTACACCACGAATAAAAAAGAACAAACACACCAAGCAAAAAAAGAGGAATTAAAATCAAAAAAGAAACATATTTTAAAATTTTTTCTACCAAGAAGAAATTAAAATATCGGCTTAATATTATTTTAAGTATCTTGCCCCCGTCTAAAGAATCCACAGGCAAAAGATTTAGCACCCCTATAAATAAGTTTTGAAGGCTAAAAAAATAATAAATCATTTTCCCGCTATGGAAAAACCAACTATAAAAAGCTAAAAACAAAAGAAAATTAACAAAAGAACCACTAAATAAAACGACTATATTTACTTTATCTTTAATGATTTTACCAGAACCATTTTGGAATAAATCTATATTCACAAACCCAAATTTTATTTTTTCTACTTTAATTTTAAAAACCATCATCGCCAAAATATGGCCTAGTTCGTGCGCCAACGCAAACAAAAAACCATATGGAATTATCCCTGATTTATCTGTTAGTATCATAAGCACAAGAAATGAAAAAAAGTAAAAATTAAATTTAAAATTTAAAAACTTAAATCCGGATATTCTATCACCTGCCCTCAGCCACTATGATTTAAAACATCTTTTGCAATCTGTTTTGCGGCAGTTTTGCCCGCTCCCATTGCCAAAATAACGGTTGCGGCACCGGTTACTATATCGCCCCCGGCATAAACAAATGGTTGCGATGTTCTGCAAGTTTCGGGATTTGTTATTATTCTTCCTCTACCATCAAAATTTATACCGTCTGACGCTTCCTTTATAGTTTCGTTAGAGTCATTCCCTATTGCCACTATAACTGTATCCCCTATTATTTCAAAAGTCTCCTCGGGTATAGGAACTACGGATTTTCTTCCACTTTCATCTTCATCAATAATTTTCATTTTTACGCATTTAGCGCCACTTACTTTGCCTTCGGCGCCAAAAAATTTCATAGGATTGCTTAAAAACATGAATTTTATTCCCTCTTCTTTTGCGTGCAAAATTTCATCTTTCCTTGCGGGCATTTCGTTTTCTGTTCTTCTATAAACAACCGTAACATCGGCATTACCAAGCCTTTTGGCACATCTTGCCGCATCCATGGCCACATTCCCCCCACCAATTACCAAAACTTTTTTTGGTTTTACTATGGGTGTATCGTACTCATCTTTATACGATTTCATTAAATTTATACGAGTTAAAAATTCATTGGCAGAATATACGCCGGAAAGCCCCTCACCAGGAATATTCATAAACCTGGGAAGACCTGCACCGGAAGCTATATACACAGCTTTATACCCTTCTTTAAACAAATCATCAATTTTTAACGATTTCCCCACAATAACATTCGTTACTATTTCCGCACCGCTATCTTTTAATTTTTGAACTTCAAAATCCAAAATTTCGCGCGGCAATCTAAATTCCGGTATACCGTAGCTCAGCACGCCCCCAACTGTATGCAAAGCCTCAAAAATGGTAACTTTAAAACCCATTTTTAAAAGCTCCGAAGCGCATGCAAGCCCTGAAGGCCCTGAACCTACCACTGCTATTTTATGCTTTTTATCATCTGAAATATTTATATTAGAAGGCAAATTATTTAAATTTTTATCCGCAGCATATCTTTCTAACCTACCGATTGACACAGGTTCTCCCATTTTTCCCTTTACACACTTTGATTCGCACTGCTTTTCTTGCGGGCAAACTCTTCCGCAAATAGCCGGAAAAGAATTATTTTTAGTTATAATATCATACGCAGACTTTACATCGTCATTTGCTATTTTGCTTATAAAACTCGGAATATCCACACCCACAGGGCATGCCGACGCACATGGCTTTGCCTTACATCCAAGACATCTCTGTGCTTCTTTTTTTGCACTTTCATCAGAAAAGCCAAGTTCTACCTCTTTAAAATTTTTAATTCGTTCTTTTGGGTCTTGCACATTTACCGGTTCTTTAACTTTACTATTATTTATCATAAATTAACACCTTTAAATAAATTACAATATTTTTCGCGGGATTTTCTTTCCTCTTCTGCAAAAGTGCGGCTTCTTGTAGCAGCTTCTTTAAAATCTACTTTATGGCCGTCAAAATCCGGACCGTCTATACAAGCAAATTTTGTTTTACCGTCCACTGTCAATCTGCAGCCGCCGCACATACCCGTGCCGTCTATCATTATTGCCGTCATACTTACAATTGTTTTAATATTAAACTTACCGGTAACATCGCAAACCGCTTTCATCATCGGAATTGGCCCCACCGCAAAAACCAAATCATAATCGGGATTCGCACTAAGCTTTTCTAAAAGCGGTTGTGTAACAAGGGCTTTTTTTCCGTTTGAACCATCATCTGTTACAATTTCTAAGTTATTTGCAATTTTTTTAAACTCTTCCTCCAAAATTATAATGTCTTTATTTCTAAAGCCGGCTATAACTTCAACTTTGCAACCATTTTCAGCCAATGCTTTTGCCAAAGGATAGCAAATTGCCGAGCCAACACCACCGGAAACCACAATCGCTTTTTTGTAACCATTAATTTTTGACTTTTTCCCAAGCGGCCCGACAACGTCAAGAATGAATTCACCTTCTTTTTTTTCGTCAAGCTTCATTGTTGTAAGCCCTACTTTTTGATAAATTATATCAATTGTGCCGATATCTCTGTTATAATCATGCACAGTAAGGGGTATTCTTTCGCCAAATTCATCAACGCGAAGAATAATAAACTGACCTGGGTTTATGTACTTTGCAACATACGGCGCATAAATTTTCATTTTTGAAACATCTTTATTTAAAGCCTTTTTTTCTATTATTTTGAACATATCTAAATTAATCACCAACCTCTTATATAAAAATATTATCAAAAAAGCTCGCCATTTACCAGTATTATTTATAAAAAATCTCTGGGTAAACTAATTACTCAGAGATTTTATGGTTTATAATTCATTTATTTATACAATTCTTGACTTAAATAATATTCCGTCCAAGTGGTCAATTTCATGGCAAAAAGCACGAGCTTTAAGGGCTTTGCCAGTATATTTTACTTCTTCGCCGTGCCTGTTTTTCCCTTTAACGGTTACAAACATCGGGCGCAAAGTTTTTGCGTAAAATCCTGGGCAAGAAAGGCAACCTTCTTCTTCTATTTGTTCACCGCTGGATTCAACAATTTCCGGATTAACAAGTTCAATAACTCCGTCTCCAACATCAATCACAAGAACTCTTTTTAGAATTCCCACTTGCGGCGCTGCCAATCCCACACCTCTAGAATTTTTCATGGTGTCTATCATATCGTCAATCAATATGCCAAGTCTATCATCAAAATTTTCTACTTCTCTACATTTTTTGTAAAGTATCGGTTCGCCTTCAAGCACTATATTTCTAATAGCCATCTAAAACACCTCTAAAATCACTTTTATTAACTTTATTATAACATAATTTAATAGTTAATTCAAGCCGTGTTGCAGGCGATACTTTCAAAATTTTGGCAATATTTTAGTCTTCAAAATCAGCAAAATCATCTTCTCCGCTTTCTTCTGAACTTTCGGGAGCGGAATTACCTAACTTTTTACCGCATTTTCCGCAATATAACGCATTATTTTCGTTTGCTCCGCCACAAAATTTGCAAATTACTTTGTTTTTCATTTCTGCAATTTGTTTTTTTAGTTCTTCGATTTGAATATAAATATTGTCTATGTTAGATACAAACGTGTTTGTTTCTTGCGCAGCATCTATGTGATTTTTTTCACAGTTGTAAACTGTTTTGCCAAGCGATTCAAATTCATTTTTTAGGTCAGATTTTAACTCAGCCACTCTGATGTTAAGCTTGGAAACGTCCACAAATTGCCCGGCTTTTTCGCCAAGTGCGTCCACTGCACCTTTTGCTTTCATAAAAATGTTTTCAAAAATACCCATTAATAATCAACCTCCTAAATTGATTCTTTTTATCTATTATAACCATATCGAATATGAATTACAAATATTATTTTTTAAAATTTATATTAACCCTGTGTATTTCGACCTTTCTTTGCTTAAAAGAGTAAAAA
Organism: Clostridia bacterium; assembly: GCA_017406805.1. Classification (GTDB taxonomy): domain Bacteria; phylum Bacillota; class Clostridia; order Oscillospirales; family Acutalibacteraceae; genus UMGS1491. The sequence continues at coordinate 19,817 of JAFQXU010000045.1, forward strand.
GACCATGCCCGGGGTAAACAATGTACTCTTTATTTAGCTCGTATAATTTTTTTAGCGAAATCTTCATAAACTCAGGATTTCCGCTTTTTAAATCTGTGCGGCCGATTTCGCCCCTAAATAGAGTATCGCCAGAAAAAATCATATCGTCTACTAAATAGCAAACGCTACCGCTTGTATGGCCCGGAGTAAACATAACTTTTATTTTGCTGCTGCCAAATTTTATCTCCTCGCCGTCATCTACAAGCAAATCTGCGTCAAATGGAATTATTGATTTTTTTGAATATTTACTGCTCAAATTAAGTGTATCATCAGCAAGAAATTTTTCTTCATCTTTTCCGACAACTATTTTTGCCCCGGTTATATCTTTATACTTTTTTGCATTCGATATATGGTCAAAATGGCCATGCGTAAGAAAAATGTACTTTACGTTGCCAGTTTTTTTAATATCTTCTTCCAGCTTGGAATTTTCACCTCCGGGGTCCACAATTGCCAAAACATCTTCATCGGTATTATGAAGCAAATAGCAATTAGTTCTTAAATCTCCCACACTATATCTTTTTACTTTAATCATACAAATTACATCCTCCCTACTGATATAACATCTTTGATTTTTAAAAGACTATTTTTAACAAATTCAAAATGTTCTAAACTCTTAATAAAAATATTAATTTCAATTTCCAAATTATCATTAGGCAATAATCTTGAATTAAGAGAAGATAATTTTAAATTCATATCATTCATTTTTGTAACTACTTCACCAAGTAAATTTTTTCTGTATCCCGTTTCTATTCTAATCGTCACCTCAAAAAATGAATTTGTTTCTTCAGCCCATTTTACACCTATCCATCTGCCTAAAAAGTCCTTGTTTTTAAGGCTGTTTTCCACGTTTTTGCAGTTACAAGTATGAACAGATATTCCGTGACCTTTCGTGATGAATCCTATAATATTATCTCCAGGCAATGGGTTACAACATTTGGCAAATTTAACCACACATTCGCCGACACCTTTTACAATCACACTGCAATCTTTAGATTTTGAGGTTTTTGCTCCGTTTATAAATGTTTCTCTTTTGACTTCTACTATTTCGCTTTGCTCTTTATTTTTCTTTGCGTATTCATTTTTTAATCTGGGGATTATTTTCCACAGCTGTATTCCACCATAACCCACAGCTGCAAAAAAATCTTCCAACGTGCCACATTGATTTTTCTTTAATATCGGCGATAAAAATTCCTCTAATTGCGTATCGGAAATTATTATTTTGTTTTTAGAAAGTTCAAGTTCGGTTGCATTTCTTCCTCTTATTATATTCTCTTCTCGTTTTTCGCGTTTAAACCACTGGCGTATTTTGTTTTTGGCTTCACTCGTTTTAACTATCCCCAGCCAATCTCTGCTTGGGCCTTTTTTGGAATCATTTGACCTAATAATATCTACTATATCCCAAGTATTAAGTACATAATTTATTGGCACAATCTTTTTGTTTACTTTTGCGCCAACCATACAGTTACCAAGCTCAGAATGAATAGCATAGGCAAAGTCAATTACAGTTGAACCTGTTGGAAGGTTTATAACGTCGCCTTTTGGCGTAAGAACGAATATTTCCTTTGGCACCAAATCAGATTTAATAGTTCCGATAACGTCAGTAACATCCTCTATATCCTTGTGATTATCAATAAGTTTGCGCACCCAAGAAAGAGATTTTGTCCAAGATTCATTTTCGCTTGAAACACCTAATTTGTATTTCCAATGCGCAGCAATACCATATTCCGCCGTTCTGTGCATTTTCCATGTTCTTATTTGAATTTCAAAAGGAATTCCTTCTTTACTAAGCACTGTAGTATGAAGCGACTGATACATATTTGGTTTTGGGGTAGAAATATAATCTTTAAATCTGCTTGGAATTGGCTGAAACATATCATGAACCATACCAAAAGCATTATAACAATCCGTTATTGTATTAACTATAACTCTCACAGCATATATATCGTAAATTTGATCCATTGCGCGACCTTTTACAAAAATCTTTTTATAAATCTCGTTCGCACTTTTTACTCTGCCCTCAATATATACATCTGGAATAAACTTTTGCAGTCTGTCCATAAGACGCTTTTTTATTAAATTTATAAATTTTTCTCTGTCGCCTTTTTTAAGAGCAAGTAATCCTTCAACCTCTTTGTAAGCGACCGGATCCAAATACTTTAAAGATATATCTTCCAGTTCATCTTTTATTGTTCTTATTCCCAGCCTATGCGCTATCGGAGCATATACTTCCATAGTTTGCAGTGATATGTCTATTCTTTTTTGAGGTGGTCTACAATCAATCGTTCGCATATTATTAAGCCGATCGGCAAGTTTTATCATAATTACTCTAATATCCTGAGCAGTTGCCAAAAGAATTTTGCGAATATTTTCGGCTTGCTCTTCTTCTCTAACAGATGAAGACGAAATTTTATCAAGCTTTGTTACACCGTCAACTAAATTTGCTATTTCAGTACCAAATTTTTCCTCTATTTCTTCTTTGGTAACTTCGGTATCTTCAACAACATCATGCAAAAGCCCTGCACACACTGCCGTCGTATCCATACCTAGTTCCACCAAAATATACGCTACAGACACAGGATGAACTATATAATCTTCTCCAAGTGTACGCTTTTGGCCTTTGTGCGCATTAAAAGCCAATTCGTATGCTTTATTTATAAGATCCAGATCATAGCTTTCTCCGCTTTGATCAATAAGATCCATAAGCTCTTCATAAGTATTATACTTTTTTACTTCTTGCACTATATAATTCCTCCCTTCAAACTGCTAAGTTTTTTTACCGTTAAGGAGTTATTTAAATCAACTTTGTCTACATTCATATTTACTTTAATTTTAAATTCATCTCCACTTTGGCGCAAAGATATAAGGCCAAGTTCCTTTAAAACCTCTGTTATAATGTACACTTTTGCAGTACATGCCGTGTTTCTAAATACTCTTTGGCTTATTATGTCCATACGGGTATTGTTTTCTTTTAAAAGTCTTAAGTATCTGTAAACAAGAGCAAAATCACTTCTCCTTAAATTTAAAAGTTTTAGCTCTTCTTTGGATAAATTATAGCCTAATTTGAATTTTTCGTAAATCTTTTTACAGTTAATAACTTCGCAAAGATTAACATCTGACATTTTAATATCTAAAGCTTGTATAGAGACGCTTATAACACCGCGGTATTCATTTTTTGAAAAAGTTACCGCAAAATCCAATCTTTCGCCTTCATTGTACAAAAATTCGCCAGGTTTTTTATTAAACATAATAATTTCAAGCTTTGCGCCATCTCTGCCAACAATCAATTTTGTATGATTACCCTGCCCCATTGAAATTATCTTTTTAAGTTTCATATTGGAAAGCAAAAAAACAGGTTCGGGGTTTCCAACACCAAAAGGCTTAATAATATCTATATCGTCTAAAATGTTTGTGCTTATTTTTAATGGGTTTATATTAAGGTCTATGTTTAATTTTGGGTGCGAAATCTCCAGTTTTTCCGCATTTGTTAAAATGGCCTCTTTAAAATTTTCTACATTACAGGTTTTTAAGTTTATTCCTGCGGCCATTGGGTGCCCGCCGAATCTTTCTACCCACTGCGAACACATGCTCACCAAATTATGTATAGAAAAATTCGCCACACTTCTGCAAGAAGCCGTTGCGTCTTCATCGCTTATAGAAATTAGTATTGTCGGCTTGCCGTATTTTTGCACAATTCTGGAAGCAACTATCCCTAAAACGCCGTGGTGCCAGTCTTTCCCTTCTGCAATTATTATTTTTCTGTTTTTTCTGTCCGGTTCCTTTTCCAAAAGTTCTTCCACGGAATCTATAATTTCATTTTCTATTTCTTTTCTTTTATCGTTAAGCTCATTAAGCTGATCAGCATAATTGGATGCCTCTATTTCGTCCTTACTTGTTAAAAGTTTAAAGGCAAGCGCTGCGTCTCCCATTCTTCCACTTGCATTTATGCGCGGAACCAAACAGTAAGCTATATTCATTGAGCTTATTTGCTTGTCTTTTAAGCCGGAAATTTCTATAAGAGAATTTATACCGGGGCGGTTAAAATTCGTTATGCTTTTTATACCATCTTTTACAATATTGCGAGTTTCACCAACTAGCTCAATCGAATCCCCGATTGTACCTATTGCCACCAAATCCAGATATTTTGAAGTATCAAAATTTTTTCCGTCTTCCATTGCCTGAATAAACTTAAAAGCAACACCCACACCCGCAAAATTCTTGTATTTGACGTTACAATCTTCTCTGTATGGATCAACAACCGCAGCGGCATTTGGCAATTTTTCTGGCACTCTGTGATGGTCCGTTACAACAACATCAATCCCTAAAGAATTTGCGTAATCCACTTCTTTTTCCGCTGAAACCCCGTTATCTACCGTAAAAATTAATTTTGCTTCTTTTTCTTTTATAAAATCAATCGCAGACGGGTTTAAGCCGTAACCTTCTTTTTCTCTGGACGGAATATAATAAAAAACGTCTGCACCTTTATTTTTTAAATAATGAAAAACAAGAGCCGTTGCCGTTATTCCGTCGGCATCATAATCGCCGTAAATGCATATTTTTTCGTTTGTCTCAAGCGCTTTTTTTACTCTGGCAACTGCTTTGTCCATGTCTTTAATATTAAAAGGCGACTCAAAATCATCGCCTTTTTTCAAAAAATTATTAATATCTTCGGCACTTTTAAGCCCTCTTGTGTAAAGTATTGCAGCGCAAATAAATGGTATATCACATTCGTGAGATATCTTTAGCGCTTCTCTTTTATTTATATCTTTAATTTTCCATTCACTTATACTCAATTTAATTCATTTCTTTCTTTACTTATTTAATTTTGCTTTAAAATATCCCTTATAACCTGACCTCCAATTATAAGTCCTGCCACAGAAGGCACAAAAGAAATACTCGCGTTAATTTTTTTACCGTTAATGTCATGCTCCTTTGCTGTATAAACAGGCTTTTCTATAGAATACACCACTTTAAGATGTTTAACAAATCGTTTTTTCAGTTCCCGCCTCATAACCCTTGCGAGCGGGCATTCATGAGTTTTGTAAATATCATCTACTCTAAGCATAAGTGGATCAATCTTATTTGCTGTACCCATTGAGCTTATAATATTTACTTTGTTTTCGTATGCTTTTTGTACAATAAGCAGTTTTGATGTAACTGTATCTATTGCGTCTACAACATAATTATAATTTAAAAAATCGAATTGGTCTATATTTTCTTTCGAAACAAACGTATTATAAGAAGTTACTTTTAAATCTGGGTTTATATTAAGGAGTCTTTCTTTCATAACTTGAGTTTTAAACTTTCCCACAGTAGTATCATCTGCTATGAGCTGCCTATTAATATTAGTTATATCCACTTTATCGCTGTCCACCAAGGATATACTGCCTATCCCGCCCCTTGCAAGTGCCTCTGCTACAAACGAACCTACGCCTCCTAAACCAAAAACTATAACTTTTGATTTTTTTAATTTATCAAGTCCGTCTTTGCCAATTAAAAGCTCGGTTCTACTAAATCTGTTTTCTATTTTAAATCACCAACTTTTTCATTTTATACTCTAAAGATTATATTTTCTTTTTTAAATAGTTTAAACATAACCAAGCACAAAAGGAAGATATAAACAAGATGCCAGGCAATTACAACGCAAAAATGCATGGCGTTAAAAGAATTAGACAAAATTTCTTTTATCACACAAATAGTATTTAAAACAGGTATGGACAAATCGGTAAAACCAACATTGCTAAAGTCCAAAGTATAAGTGAAAAATGACGGAAACATAGCAAGTAAGCAAACCGGCATTAAAAATGTTTGTGCTTCTTTGTATGATTTTGCGTAAATGCCGATTGTAAGGTTGAGAGCTGCAAAAAACACAGAAATTATAACAATAATCATCAAAAGTTCGGCAAACGAGAAAATATTAAAATTACTTAAAATACTATCACTTTTGGAAGAAACAATCAGATACACAAAAAGCCCCATTACCGTAAACATACTGCTTAAAACCCCCATAAAGGCCGTGGCAAAAAGTTTACCAAGCACCACTGCGGATCTTTCCACGCCTGTTGAAAGCAGCGGTTCGAATGTTCCTCTTTCTTTTTCTCCCGCGCCAAGCTCTGCAGCTGTGCTTGACGAACCAAAACAAGAATAGAGTATCAGCATCATCGGAACGAGCATCATAAAGAGCATGGAACTCAGGTCCATAGACTCTTGATCAATTTGCTGCTGCCCTAAATTAAACTTGTTTTTGCTGATTTGTTCCAGTTCTTCGTAATTTTTAAAAGAAGAATTTTCCAAAACATATCTGTAAGCTTCTTCATACTGCGAAACCATAGGCTGAGCAAGCAAAGAATTCATAGACGATTTATTATATTTGATATCCAAGGTAAACGGCTCTTTTTTTATAACTTTTTCGTCTAAATTCTCGTCAATTATTATGTAAGAAGATATTTCGCCGGAATCCAAGGACTTTCCGGAATCATTTGTTTCTATAATTGTAACATCGTCTTGTGCGGACATAAACTTATAAAAAGAATTGTCTTTATTGCTTACCGCTATATTTACATTTTTTGCAATGCTTTTCTCCGTTCCGCCCATCGTAAAATTAAATATAAAAAGCATGGAGGGAACCAAAAAAAATGGTATTAAAATCCCCACAAAAAAAGTTTTTGCATCACGCACAATACATTTTAATTCCTTAAAAAATATAATCAAAGCTTGTCTAAACATTTTCATCACCATCACACACCAAATTAAAGAGCATATTATTTATTTCTTTTTCGGAGTATTTTCCTCGGTACTCGTCAATTCTAAATATCTTTGTTACTTCTCCTTTATGAAGAACAACAATTCTGTCCGAGTAATTCTTTATGTTTTCCATTGAATGACTGGAGAAAATTATAGTTTTGCCCTCTTTTTTACACTCTTCCATGAAATCAAAAATAATTTTTGATGCCTTAAAATCAAGCCCTGAATCAGGCTCATCAAAAAGCATAACGGAAGGATTATGTACTATCGACCTGGCTATTGCAACTTTTTGTTTCATTCCTTTGGAAAGCGTAATCACTTTTTTGTCGGCGTATTCTTCAAAAGAAAACTTATTAATTAAATAGTCTATTCTCTCTTTGCTTTCTTCATCTGACATACCATTTAATTTTGCAAAAAATTCAAGGTTTTCCCTGGCAGTAAGCCTTTCGTAAAGTCCAACCTCGCTACCAAACAGTATCCCTATGTTTTTTCTGACTTCTTTTGGCGATTTTAAAATATCATATCCGCTAATTACGGCACTGCCTTCACTTGGCAAAAGCATCGTGCTGATTATCCTCAGCAGAGTCGATTTTCCGGCGCCGTTTTCACCCAAAAGGCCAAGTATTTCGCCTGTGCCAACTTCAAAACTTACACTTTTAAGCGCCTGCTTAGTTTTAAATTTTTTGCTTATATTTTTTATTTCAATCACAACGACATCTCCTATATCAAAAATATTAACACTTACTTAAAATTTTAATAAATTAGCGGGTTAATGTCAATCATATTAAAGTAAAAAAATATTTAAAAATTAATCTTTAAATCATGGTATAATTAAATTAAATAACTAAAATTTTTATTTGAGGAAAGGAAGGTTAAAAATGGAATTTAAAATAAAATCTGAATATAAACCAACCGGCGATCAACCAAAAGCCATAGATTCTATTGTACGCGGAATAAAAAACGGCAACAAAGAGCAGACGCTTTTGGGCGTTACGGGTTCGGGAAAAACTTTTACCATGGCAAATATAATTGAAAAAGTTCAAAAACCAACCCTTGTACTTGCACACAACAAAACTTTGGCAGCCCAACTTTGCTCTGAATTTAAAGAATTTTTTCCCGATAACGCAGTGGAATATTTTGTTTCTTATTATGATTATTACCAGCCGGAATCTTACATTGCCGCCACAGACACATACATTGAAAAAGATTCCTCTATAAATGACGAAATAGACAAACTCCGCCACTCTGCAACATCGGCTCTTGCAGAAAGAAATGACGTTATAATAATTTCCAGCGTTTCTTGCATATACAGCTTGGGAAACCCGATTGATTACAAGACCATGGTTATATCCTTGCGACCGGAAATGAAAAAAAGCCGCGACGAACTTATAAAAAAATTAACCGAACTTCAATATGAAAGAAATGACGTTAACCCGGTAAGAAATAAATTCCGTGTCAGAGGAGATGTTGTGGAAATATTCCCCGCAAATTCCACAAACACACTAATAAGAGTGGAGTTTTTTGGAAACTATATTGAAAGGATTTGCGAAATTGACCCTACAACCGGCAACATCAAAGCTGTGCTTAAACATGCCGCAATTTACCCGGCCTCACACTACATTGTGCCAAAAGAAAAACTTGAAATTGCCATTGAAAAGCTAAAGCAAGAGGCAAACGAGCGTGCGGAATTCTTTAGAAAAAACGGCAAATTAATCGAGGCACAAAGAATACTCGAAAGAGTAAACCACGACACCGAGATGCTAAGCGAAATAGGTTTTTGCAAAGGAATAGAAAACTATTCCAGAGTTTTATCGGGCAGAAAACCGGGAAGTACTCCCTTTACTTTATTTGACTTCTTCCCAAAAGACTTTTTAATGTTTATTGATGAATCGCACGTTACCCTACCACAAGTACGCGCAATGTACGCAGGCGACAGATCCCGCAAGGAAAATCTAATCGAATATGGCTTTAGGCTACCATCTGCGTACGACAACAGACCAATGAATTTTGATGAATTTTATTCCAAAATAAATCAAGTTGTTTTCGTAAGCGCAACTCCCGGCGACTTTGAACTGCAAAAAAGCCAAAACATAACAGAACAGGTAATTCGTCCAACGGGACTTCTTGACCCGGAAGTAATTGTAAAACCGACAAAAGGCCAAATTGACGATTTAATAGGCGAGATAAACAAAAGGACACCCTTGGGAGAAAAAATCTTAATAACCACACTTACCAAAAAAATGGCAGAAGATTTAACATCTTACCTAAAAGATGCCGGCATAAAAGTAAATTATATGCACAGCGATATAGACACAATAGAGCGCATGGAAATAATAAGAGATTTAAGGCTTGGAGTTTTTGACGTTTTGGTGGGAATAAACCTTTTAAGAGAAGGCCTTGACATCCCCGAAGTGTCTTTGGTAGCTATATTGGACGCAGACAAAGAGGGATTTCTGCGCTCGGAACGTTCTCTCATTCAAACCATAGGAAGAGCGGCGAGAAATTCAAGCGGCACGGTTATAATGTATGCTGACGAAGTAACACCTTCAATGGAATCGGCAATAAAAGAAACCGCAAGGCGCAGAAAAATTCAAAATGATTACAATATAAAACATGGGATCACGCCAAAAAAAATAATTAAAAAAGTAAGCGACATAATTGAAATATCAGATAAAAACTCAAAAACAGAGAAAAATTACAGCAAGCTTTCCAAAGTAGAAAAAGAAAGAATAATTAAAAACTTAAACAAAGAAATGAAAATGGCTGCCCAAATGCTGGAATTTGAACACGCTGCATTTTTAAGAGACGAAATTAAAAAATTAAAAGATTTATAAAAACCAAAGGAGAAAAATATGAACGAGAATATTATCATTAAAGGCGCTAAAGAACATAACTTAAAAAATGTAAGTTTAACCATACCCAGGAATAAGCTTGTTGTTTTAACGGGGCTTTCCGGGTCAGGAAAATCTTCTTTGGCATTTGACACAATTTATGCAGAAGGTCAAAGAAGGTATATGGAATCGCTTTCTTCTTACGCAAGGCAATTTTTGGGGCAAATGAACAAACCAAACGTTGAAAGCATCGAGGGACTTTCTCCGGCAATTTCTATTGACCAAAAAACGACTTCCAAAAACCCACGTTCAACCGTTGGAACAGTTACCGAAATATACGATTATTTAAGACTTTTATATGCCAGAATAGGAACTCCGCACTGCCCTATTTGTGGGCGTGAAATTACAAATCAATCCATTGACCAAATTGTGGACAAAATAATGGATTTGGGCGAAAATACAAAAATTCAAGTTCTTGCGCCAATTGCATCTGGCAAAAAAGGAGAATACGCCAAAGAATTTGAAAACGCCAAAAAAAGCGGGTTTGTTAGAGTACGTGTTGACGGCAAAATTCACGACCTTAGCGAAACGATTAAACTTAACAAAAACCAAAAACACAGCATCGAAATAATTGTGGACAGAATTGTAATAGACAAAGACTCCCGCTCCAGAATTACAGACGCCGTGGAAACAGCCGCCGAGGCAGCAAACGGCATAATTATAGTTAATATAAACATGGAAAAAGATATTATATTTTCAAAAAACTTTGCATGCCCGGAGCATAACATCGCCATCGGTGAACTAACTCCAAGAATGTTTTCATTTAACAGTCCTTTTGGAGCATGCAAAAAATGCACCGGTCTTGGCGTGTTTATGGAAATAGACCCGAATCTAATCATTCCCGATGACACAAAATCAATCAACCAAGGCGGAATTAAAGGCAGCGGCTGGTCTATGGAAGGCAATTCCATTGCATATATGTATTACAGGGCTTTGGCGAAAAAATATAATTTTTCGCTTGATACTCCCCTTTGTGACTTACCGAAAGAAATAATAAATATAATTTTATATGGAACAAAAGG
>JAFQXU010000046.1 GCA_017406805.1 Clostridia bacterium
ATAGTGCAAAATCGCAGTGGCATTTTAATGTTTCGAGCGCTTGTTCGTCTTTATTTTTAATTTTTTCTAAAAATTCATTGGTGAATTTTTCTTTTGAAGCATCTTTTTCCAGTATGAGTGAGATTATATCGAAGTTTTTAGACGTAATTGCAGATTTTAATGTTTCCCAAGAGATTTTGTCGATGGCTTTTTGTTTTTCGTTTACTTCTAAATTTATTTTAGCGCCATGTTCTACTAAAAATTTAAAAATATTTAAGTTATTTTTGTCTGTTGCTATTTTTAATGCGTTGGTGCCATCTGCTGTTTTTGTTAAATTAATATCTGCGCCGTATTCAATTAGTACTTTTGTGGCTTCCAAGCAGTTGCTATTAACTGCATACATAAGTGCTGTGTATCCATTTTTATCAACTTGGTTTAATATTTCTTTGTCTTTTTTTATTTCTTTTGCGCTAGACATTGTTATATCAATATTAACAGTGTCATTTTTAGATGCCAAATACATTAAAACAGACTTGTCGTTATTATCTTTTGTAATTAGTACATTTTTTAATTCATTATTTTCGCTTGCGTATTTAATTATTAGTTCTTTAACATCTTTAGCATTATTATAGTTATTTTCAATTTTTTTCATTAATGCTGTTTTACCGTCAAAGTCTTTAGCGTTTAGCACTTTTTTAAGTTTACCTGTTTTTTGAGCAAAGCTGAGTATTGTTTCTGCGATTTCATTGTTATATGTACGCATTAATGGGGTTTCACCATAATAATTGGTTGCATTAACATTGGAAGTGTTGATAAATTTTCTTACGTTTTCCAGATTGTTGTTTTCTATTGCTGTAAACAAATCTGAATAAGTGACAACGGTTTGAGTATTATAATTATTATAATACGCTGAAGTTTGACTGAGTGTTCCAGAAGCAGATGTAATTAGAGTTGCAAGAGATAGTACTGCAGCAACTTTGGATAATGTTTTTTTGTTCATAAAAATTCTCCTTTAAAATATAAATTTGTTTTTGCTACAATCTTATTATAACACTATCTTTATAAAATGTCAACACTTTTTTAAAACAAAATAAACAGCCGGCGAATTTTTCGTCAGCTGCTTTTTATTTTTAATTATTTATGATAAGCTTATTCCACCGTTTCCGAAGGCACGTCATCAGGTAAATCATTTTTTGCCGCTGCGCTTAAATCATAATTAGACATTCTGATGTACATGTTTTGCTCAATGTTTTCTTGCCTATCGCCGGCTGTGGTGAGTGCGTTATGGTCAGTTATAAATATTGAAACGAAGTGTGTGTCGTCGGCTTTTCCTTCCCAAGAAAACATTTTGTTTTTAAATTCCACAGCGGGTTCTTCTTCGCCTGTGTATTTAAATCCTTTGCTTTTTAACGTTTCAATATAATTTTTTACGTCGTTTATTTCTGCATCTTTGTAGAATACAATCCAGCTGCAGTCTTGGTCGCCATCTTCTTTGCCATCGATATGCTCTGTGTAAACTATTTCGCCTTTTCCGGTATATTTCATATCTTCAGTAATGAAATTTGCTGTAGGCCATTCATTTTCGCCTTGAGATACCGATGGCTTTGTTAGTTCCGATTGAGTTTGAATGGGTTCTTCTTGTGGAGTGTTATTGTCTTTTCCACATGCTCCGAGGGTTAATGCTGCCAAAAATGCTGCGCCAAATAAAGTGAAATTTTTCATATGCTTCATAAAAAAACACCTTTCTAAAATTTATTATCATTATATTTACATATATGATGACAAATTTTATCACGAAACGATTTAAAAAGCAAATAGAATTTTTTGATTTTTATATTCCCATTTTTTTAAGGTAAATTCCGGTATAAGATTTTGGATTTTTGGCAATTTCTTCTGGCGAGCCTTCGGCAATGATTTTTCCGCCGTTTTCTCCGCCTTCCGGGCCTAAATCTATTAAGTGGTCACAAATTTTTATCATGTCTAAATTGTGTTCAATCAAAATTATTGTATTTCCGGATTTAACGAGTTTTTGAAGGACCTGAGTTAATCTGTGTACGTCTGCAATGTGGAGTCCCGTTGTAGGTTCGTCTAAAATATACAGCGTTTTTCCGGTTGATTTTTTGGAAAGTTCTGTTGCAAGCTTTACTCTCTGGGCTTCTCCGCCGGAAAGAGTTGTTGCAGGTTGCCCCAGAGTTATATATCCAAGACCGACTTCTTGCAAAGTGGAAAGTTTTCTTTTTATTTTTGGGTGATTTTCAAAGAATTTACATGCTTCATCTACTGTCATGTTTAATATATCACTTATATTTTTGCCCTTGTATTTAACGCTAAGTGTTTCTTGATTGTATCTTTTGCCTTTGCAGACTTCACACGGAATGTAAATATCCGAAAGAAAGTGCATTTCTATTTTAATTATTCCGTCACCTTGGCAAGATTCACATCTTCCGCCTTTTACATTAAAAGAAAATCGCCCGCTGCTAAAACCTTTTGCTTTTGAATCGTTCGTGGAAGCGAATAAATCTCTTATGTCGGTAAAAACACCCGTATAAGTTGCAGGATTGGAGCGAGGTGTACGCCCGATTGGAGATTGGCTTATGTCTATTACTTTATCCAAGTTTTCTGTGCCAAGTATTTTTTTGTGTTTCCCGGGTATGTTTTTTGCTTTGTTAAGAATGGTGGAAAGCTTTTTGTATATTATTTCGTTTACAAGGCTGGATTTTCCCGAACCTGAAACGCCGGTAACTCCCGTTATTGTTCCAAGTGGTATTTTTACATCAATGTTTTTTAAATTATTTTCCGTTGCTCCTATTATTTCCAGGAATTTTCCTGAGCCGCTGCGTCTGGTTTTTGGAATTTCAATTGTTTTTTTGCCACTTAAATATTGACCTGTGATTGAATTTTTACATTTTTTAATGTTATCCACAGTTCCTGTACAAACGATCTCGCCGCCGTTTACTCCCGAACCCGGGCCTACGTCCACTATATAATCTGCGGCATACATGGTTTCTTCGTCGTGTTCAACAACAATAACGCTGTTTCCGGCATCTCTTAAATTTTTAAGCGCTCCCAAAAGTTTTTGATTATCTCTTTGATGAAGCCCGATGCTTGGCTCATCTAAAACATATAAAACCCCCATTAGCGCAGAACCGATTTGTGTGGCGAGTCTTATTCTTTGGCTTTCTCCTCCGGAAAGTGTGCCGGAGGACCTGGAGAGAGTAAGGTATTCCAATCCTACGTTTTTTAAAAACATAAGTCTGTTTTTTATTTCTTTTAAAATTGGCTCGGCGATGGTTTTGTTTTTTGAATTTAGTTTTAATTTATTTATAAATTCCAATATTTTAATCACGGACATATCGCAAAGTTGCGAAATGTTTTTTTTGCCGATTGTTACACTGAGTGAAATGGGTGAAAGGCGATTTCCGCCGCATTCATCACACGGAATTTCATTCATAAAGCTTTCTATTTCTTGTTTTATCCATGAACTTTTTGTTTCTTTAAATCTGCGCTCCAAGTTTGGAATTATTCCCTCGAATTTATTTTTGTACATGGTTTTTCCGTAAGAAGTTTCTCTAACAAGGTCCAGCATTTCGCCTTTTGTTCCATATAAAATTATATTTATTATTTCTTTCGGTAAGTCACAAAGGGGAGTATCAAGCGAAAAATTATATTTTTTCGCCAAAGCCCTGTAATACATATATGCAATGGAATTGCCTTCCATAGACCAGCCGCTG
>JAFQXU010000047.1 GCA_017406805.1 Clostridia bacterium
AGGTAGTAACCAACAGCGACAATAATGACGTCTTTTTTGAATTGTTTGCCTTTAAAATGATTCATTACTCTGTCCTCTCTGTCTTTTTTCTCAATTTTACACTAAAATAGATTTTTTGGAAAACTTTGCAACAGAACCCTCCAAATTATAACTAAAATTTTTTTAATAAGGTTTTAGATAAGTATGGCTCACATGGTTTAATTTTTTTTGTTTTCTAAAAATAAGATCGTTGTCTTCCAGTTCTTTCATCCAGTTTGTAATAGTTCTTGTTGATTTTCCAAAGTACATAGCTATAGTCCCAAGACTATGATATACTTCCCCAGTTTTATAGTTCGCATGTAAACCTAAATATATATATAAACTAGTAGCACCCGGAGATAGATATCTCATTTTTTCTTTAAAACTACTAAAAATTGGAAAAAATCCTTCTTTATCATAAAAATTATCTTTACGCCAAGTCTTATAGTTATTAACTAAACTTTGTTCATTCATACTTTTATCTCCTTTATTTATAAATTATATAGAAATTAATTTCTATATGCAAGGAAATTAATTTCTATCTAACTATATATTATTTAATTATATATACAAAACCGAAGGTTTTGTATATGGCCACCCTATTTTTTTTTGGGAAAAAATAATATGATTAGTTTAGAAAGGATGAAATGATATGGATAATAAAATAATCAAGATGCAGGTGGAAATTTTAGATCTTAATAAAATTGAACAATATAAAGAGATGTTGAAAAAAGACTCTATTTCTTACTATGAAGATTTTTTATTAGATAATATTGTTTTCATCGAAGTCGAAAATAAAATAAAAACAGAAATTGAAAAAGATTCACGATTTGAAGTCCATATGGGTCATATAGCCTATCAAATGTAAAAAAAGCTACATCGTAGCTTTTTTTTCTTTTATAGGAGTGAGTTCAGTCAAAAATGATATTATGTTTTCTTTGTTTAAATAACAAGAATTTTCTTTTTCCAATGCTTTTAATTTTGGTTTAAAAATCTCTTTTATTTTATCCTTTTCGTTATACAATCCTTTTTTATTTAAAAAAAGATCAATACTAGATAAGAAATTTTTTATTTGGGGAAACTCTGGAGTTTGAACAATTTCATCATAATATTTAGCAATAAGTCCTACTATAATTGGGCTGGAGAAAGACGTACCTGAGAATTTCCAAACATTCCAAACATATCCATCAAACATGGTTATATTGATATAACCATTTGCATAGATGTCCGGTTTTTTTAATTCAGGAATGGGTTTCAAATTCATTTCTTTATCGATATTAAATTCAAGGTTTAATGCACCAACCGTTATTGCAGTTTTAGCACAACCAGGACATGAGATAGAATCATTTTTATGAGACTCATTTGTATTTCCACCCGATACTACAATAATGACATTATATATGTCGTTTAACTTTTTAAATCTTTTATCCCATAGACAGTCTCCTTTGCAATTATTGTAAAAACCTAAAGAAATATTAACTATTTCAATTTTTTTGTCTATAACTAGCCATTCTAAAGCTTTCACCATAGATTCTTCCGAGTCATTACCCCCCCCACATTCTACCTGAGTGACATATAATTTACTTGGTAAATAAATGTCTTTTATGATTGAACTGACTATAGCAGAATGAGTATTCGTTGAATATTCATCGTTTTCAGTTGTAAAATTTTTATATTCATCAAAGTAATCGAAAAATCTCCTGCTAATTGGACCATCAATTACACCAATACGACGTTCTTTTATCGATATTATATCGGTAGATGTTGTTTTCCAAAATGGTTTTGGAAGATATTCTATTCCTAATTTTGTACTATTCACCTTTAAACCACCCTTTTAATAAATCTCCAAAAATATTTCCGTGCTTCTCTATTTCCTCGTTTTCTTTTCTCAATTTTACACTAAAATAGATTTTTTGGAAAACTTTGCAACAGAACCAGAAATGTAAAGAGATTGCATACTACTGTTTCTCGTCTTTTAGAGAGACAGTCCAATTGTTATGAATTTCAACTTGAACCACTTTGCGACCATACCGCCCTTGTAAAATTTCCAAGTCCATATCATCAATTTTTAAATTGATTTCTTCAACTGCTTTTTTTAGCACTTTTTCTTTAAAGTGCTTATATTCATAGCTCTCGGGAACACCTAACCATTCCCTAAATTCTTCTGGTGTACCTTGTAAAATAGCTATTGATTTTCCGTTGTCTCTGTCACACTCACGCATAAGTTTATAAAGCAAAATAGAATAACGGCTTTTTAATTTAGTAGTATCAAGGAGTAGATGTTGTGTGTAATTGTTTTTCAGACCAAGTAAATGTGGCGCTAGTTTAGGCGATAATTCTATTTCTACTTGACCATTTTCGTGATATTCAGCAGATTGAACCCAACCAGTTTGAGTTATGGTTCTACGTTCTTCATCATGAATCAGCACTTCTTTTTTTCTTAATTCGCCGATAGATTTAGCCATATCTGCATAGTTCTTACCATTTTGCTTGATATTCAAGACTTTTGTCAGCTCATACATAGAAGTTTTAATTACGTGGAACTTATCGTCATCTGGCATTATCTTTGAAATGACAAAGTCCATGAGTTTTAGTTCTCGTGCAGTTAAGTCGTGTCTTGCCTTGTTGATTATGTCGTTTGCCTCTACAACGTAATAGAGCTGTTGTTTTTCATAATTATCTAAAGCGAAGTTACGGTCATTTTTCCAAATGTAATTCTGTTTTTTAGCCATGATTCCCCTCTTTAAAAACAAATGATAAGTTTAGTAAGGTCATTTTAACACAAAAAGAAACCAAAAACAAGTTTCTATGTACTTTTGTGTGACCAGTCATGTACTTTTGTGTGACCAGTCATGTACTTTTGTGTGACCAGTCATGTACTTTTGTGTGACCAGTCATGTACTTTTGTGTGACCTATATAGGTCACAAACCCCGTGGTTAAGCCATCTGAAATTCCCTAAGTATTATAAAGTATTTATAAATATAAAGAAATATAAAGCGCACGCGAGAGCGTCCGTTTTGTTTTCTTTACTTGAAATCAAAAAAAACAATCAGAAAAAATAAAAGGTAAATTTCTAACGAAATTACCTAAGTGCATTTTAAGGGGCAAGCCCCCTTTTCTCTTTCGAGAAAATTCCCCCAAGTTCAAAAGAGGGCTGAAAAGGAACGGAAACGGGGTATTCACGTTCTTGTTTGCCAATATCAACA
>JAFQXU010000048.1 GCA_017406805.1 Clostridia bacterium
AATCTGTAAAAAAAACTTGCAAAATTCTTGCGTATTTCAGAAAAATATCAGAAATTTGCAGTGTCAAATCAAAACAAATTTTGCAATAATTAAGCCAAAACAGCGCAAATGCGCCAATTTTGGTGCAAATGTAAAAAAGAAATTTGGAATGACAAAAGATATTTGAACAAATAAGCCAAAGGAGAGTGAATTTGAGCCAAAAACGCCTTGTTTTAGTGGAATAGGCTCGGTAGTATGCCCGCAGAAGATTAGTTCCTTTGTACGTCTTAATCCTTATTTTAATGGAATTTTGACAAAAAAACTCTCCAATGGCTTTTTAGATTAGAATACACAAAATTAGAAAAAAATGGACGAATTACAAGAATTAATAAAAAATATGGTATCAACCGCAATTAAAAAAGCGGTTGAGGATAACCAACGCCCGAAATATATAATCGGCGTAAAGGCTATTGCGGAAAAACTCGGTGTTAGCCGCAATACCTTTTTGGCAAATTATCAACACGGTTTATACGGTAAAGCCGTGAGAAAAGTTAGTAAGCAGTACTATTTTAATCCCTCTTTATTATTTGAATAGTGGATTATGCGATGGATTAAACTATACGACAGCCTTTTGGAATGGCGGTGGGCGCATAAGCCTGAATATATGGCTTTTGTGATACGTTGCCTATTAAGGGCGAATCCATCTACAAAAAAATGGGAAAATATTGAGTTGGAAAGAGGTTCTTTTATTTGTGGGCGTAAAGACTTTGCAAAAGAAGTTGGGATTAGCGTGCAAACTTACCGCACTATCTTAAAAAACTTACAAGAGTGTGAATTTTTAACCGCAAAATCAACCAGCAAAGGGACTATCATAACAATTTGTAATTATGATAGTTACCAAGAAAACAAAAAACAAATCAACCAAGATTTAACCAACGTTCCGCCAACGTTTCACCAACGTTCCGCCAACGTTTCACCAACGCCTAACCGACCTCTAACCACTATAATAGATAATAAGAATAATAGAATAACAGATTTTAAAGATAAAGAGATTAAAGAAACTTTTTTAAAAAACGGCGGCACAGCCGAAAAAAAAGTTTTTGAAATCTCTGAATTGGAAAAAATCCTAAGTGCGGAAAATATTTATATGACCGCACAAGGTTATCAGGAGTTCAAAAATTTGAACGAAAGTGATAACCGATACGGCTACAAGGGCGGGATAGTCAGGAGCGCACGAATTTTCCTGAAAAATCCGAAAATGTCCTCTCCTGATTTAGGTTGACTCGATTTAATGTTTATTACTATAAATATTTTACTTACAACTGAGTTTAGTTTACTCTTTTACTTTGTGTCTGAAAACAGTTGACTTTTGGACTAGTCCAAAAGTCAACTGTTTTCAGACACAAAATTATAATATTGGGCGGAAATTTCCAAATTTTCTTTGCTTTTTATTGCCGCGTGTCTTAGGCTTTTCCATTTCATATCTCTATCTCCTTGCATTTCAGAGGCTTGAGATGGTGTTGCCATACCAATGCTCATATGCGGACGTTCATTATTATAGTATTCAACAGCAACAGCGACTGCTGCTATCACTTCTTCAATATTATGAAAAACTTTATTATATAACAATTCGTTTTTCATTGTATTGTTAATACGTTCCGCTTGCGCGTTATCCTTAGGGTCGCCGGATTCGGTCATACTTATCCTTATATTGTTGGATTTAAGGGTGTTAATATATTCTTTGCTAACATATTGACAGCCTCTGTCTGAATGATGAATAAGGTTTACAATTTTGCCTTTTATTCGGTTTAATGCCATTTTTAAGGCTCGTAACGGATATTCTGTATCAAGTGTAGGTCCGATGCTCCAACCGACAATTTCTTCGCTGTATGCATCCAATATCAAAGACAAATAGCAAAAATGATAATCTATCTCGCCGTCCATTATCGTAATATAAGTTATATCGCTAACCCATAGTTGATTAGCGGCTGTTGGTATAAAATCTTTAACAAGATTCGGATAAGTAGGTAAACCGTGTGTGGAATCCGTGGTCTTTGGTTTGCGTATCGTTTGACGCACTTTGAGATTATTGTCGGATATGATACGACAAAAACGGTCTCTGCCTATGGGTTCTGAGTTGTGAAACTCTTTTTGATACACATACCAAAGTTTTAAGCCGCCAATACCGGGGTCTTTCTGACGAATTTGCTTGATAAATTCAAGGGCAAAAACTTCTCGCGCCACCTTTGCAAGGGCTGCGTCTTCGTCAAATTGATAATATGCCTGCTTGCTTACGCCAAACAGAGAGCAAAATTGCAGAATAGTAAAACTACCTACAACATTTGCCCGCAGGGTGTCTACTGTTTGGCGCCACGTTTTTTTCTTATCGAAATCCTGAATTTTTTTTCGGCGATGTCTATCATCGTATTATAGGCTTCCGATTTAAGTTTCTCAAAATCAAGTTCTTTACGTAATTGCTCAATTTCTGATTTTAATTTAGCAATCTCGTCTGCATTAACGGGATTGTTCTCTTGCTGTTCCGCTTTGTATAGTTCTTGCGTTTGTATTGTGTGTTTTTTCTTTTGCATTGCAATAAAATCCGAATTTTGTTTATTTTCGGCTACAAAGTTAGCAATCCATCTGTTAACTGTTGTATGTCCTATCGGTAAAATTTTTGCTATACGGTCTTCGCCGTAACCTTTCTCAAAGTGCAAACGCATCACTTCATCGTAATACTTTTGTCGTTTCTCTGTCTTGTCTTTATACATTTTGAACTCTTATTAGGAGTCAACTTTTTTCAGATGAAGACAA
>JAFQXU010000049.1 GCA_017406805.1 Clostridia bacterium
AAAATTTTCGTTTTCCATAGCGTAAGCACCCAAAATTGCCATGTCTTTTGCCGTTGAGTGGTGATTATCTTTGTCAAGCCCGGAAGGCGTGGAAAACTTTGTGTTCTCCATGCCTATCATCTTGGCTTTTTCATTCATTAAATCTATAAAATTATTCACATCCCCGCCAACAGCTATTGCGGCAGCATTTGCGGCATCGTTCCCTGAACAAAGAAGCATTCCCTGCACCAAGGCTTCCAAGTTTACTATATTTCCTGCTCTAAGCCCCATGGAAGTGCCTTCTACCCTCACCATTTCTTCTGTAATTTCTATTTCTTTATTTCCGCATGCTTCCATATGTTCAAGAGCTAGCAGCGACGTCATTATCTTTGTAGTACTCGCCATTGGCAGTGGTTCCGTTTCGTTTTTGCTCCAAATAACACTCCCTGAATCGGCACAAATTAAAATTCCGGACTGTGCGGAAATATCAAGTGCACCCGAAAAAATCACAGAAAAATTTAAAAGAGCTGCAAACAAAATAAAAACTAAAAATATTTTTTTAAATTTATTCATCTAAAAAAGCAGAATGGTTTATTTTATCTGCCATGTTCACCCCTATTTTTGTTTTATATAAAAACATATGCAAAACAAAACGCTAAATTTCCAACTTAATTTAAATACTATGAATTAATTTAATTTTTTTTGCAAATAATATCATCATGGAAATTTATGGATAGGGCAGGTGAAATAATGCAATACAACAAAGTTAAAATTTGCGGAATAAACACAGCCGAATTAAAAATTCTGACGGAATCCGAAAAAATAAATTTACTAAAACTTACAAAAAAGGGCGACAAAAATGCGCGAGAAAAATTAATAAACGGAAATTTACGGCTTGTACTAAGCATTATTCAAAGATTCAGCGGTCGTGGGGAAATGTCTGATGATTTATTTCAAATTGGATGCATCGGGCTTATTAAATCCATTGACAATTTTGATATTTCTCAAAACGTAAAATTTTCCACCTACGCCGTGCCGATGATTATTGGTGAAATAAGAAGATACCTGCGCGATAACAACTCCATAAGGGTTAGCAGATCGCTAAAAGACCTTGCCTATAAAACCATGCAGCTAAAAGAAAACTTTATAAAAACAAAAAACCGCGAACCAACCATAACCGAGATTTCCGAAAAGCTTGGGGTTTCAAAAGAAAGCATAGTTATGTCTATGGAAGCCGTGGTCGATCCGCTTTCTCTCAGTGAACCCGCTTTTACCGACAAAAACGGCGACAAAGTATATATAATAGACCAAATTGGCGACAACAATGAAGATTTAAACTGGATTGACGAAATATGCATGAAAGAAGCAATTAAAAAATTAGGTGACCGAGAAAAAAGCATCCTCCGGCTAAGATTTTTAAAAGGGAAAACGCAAAACGAAGTTGCAAAAATTATTGGAATCAGCCAAGCGCAAGTTTCTAGGCTTGAAAAAAACGCCATCGCAAAAATTAAACAAAAATAAATTTAAAAGCCCCAACCAACTAACGGCTGGGGCTGTTTTTATTATTTTTCAAATTTTATTGTTTTTTTGTTGATTTTTTGAGACACAGAATCCATTATTTCGTTTTTTGCCTTGTCGGGTAACATTCTAAATATTGTAAGAAGTTCAATTTCTTGATTACTAAGGTTTACGGGTTTTGATTTTGAACTTAAATAAGATTTAAAATCGCTAAACTGTTCCTGCGTTTCGCTTTCCAGTATTTGAGTATAATGAACGTTAAATATGGTTGAAAGCTTCATAATTGTATCTATGTCAGGCTTTATTCGTCCGGATTCATAGTAGGCATAAGTAGAACGATCTACTCCCAGCATATCTGCAACTTGTTTTTGGGTATAATCACATGAATTTCTAAGTTTTTTAATTACTTCTGTTATCAAAAAATCACCCCGTTTAAGCCTTCTTTCCAAATTTTAATTGTTCTTTTCTTTTTTGCGCCTTTTTATACCTTCTATAACTATTATAATTATTATAGCCAGCAAAATCAACAGCATTAAAACCAAAGCAAGGCGTATTGCGCTTCCTTGTGCAGTTACCGGATTATTTCTGCTTTTGAATTTTTCATTTATATTTCCTGTGGTTCCATCTAAATTTGTTGAGTCACTTCCGTCATTTATATTAATATCGGAATATGAATCGCCTTTATTTCCCGCATTCCCGCTGCCAAAAGTTGACAACGCATAATCTCTTATCAATCCAACATTTGCATCCGCAGCATCAAGAAGGGAAGATCTTCCCGGAGTAGACGACCTGTTTGCTATAATACCCATTGGGCTAAATGAATCGGTTGTAAACCGTACGATTTCAGAGCCTATACTTAGTGTTAAAAAGCTTATTTTACCGCCGTCTTTTTCGTGAATACCCGTTGGCTTTTCAAAATAAGTCAAATCGGGTTTTGGAAGCGTAATTGTCGCTTCTTGGCCTTCCGGCAAAGTGTATTTTACATCATTAATGGTATCCCAAAGATAAACATCGTAAAGCGAAATAATATACTCAGAATTTAATTTTTTATATATCCTTGTGCAAGCTTCTTTGTCGAATGAAATCGGCACAGCTATTAACTTAATACGCCAATCCACGCCGCTAATTCTAACATCATTGCTTACATGGTGGAACTCCTTAACTTGTTCTTGCAATCTTTTTAAAACATCTATATTAGAAACTCTTTGTTTTTGATCGTCAGAAAGCTTCTCATAATCTTTTGTGGCTGCAATAACGGCGTCCACGTCTGTGAGATTCGACACATTAGACGGCAAATTGTTTATTGTGTTAATAACTTTTGATTCTTCGTTTTCTTCCACTCCCAAAATAGTAACCGTTTTGTTTTCTATTACTTTTGGCACAGTATAAAAACCTGAATCATTTGGTTTTAATTCTTCATTACCAAGCATAACCTTTACGCCGGAACCATCATATGCGGAGTGAAGTCCAACTTTAAAGCTGAGCGAATCCCCGTGATTTACGCTATTATCCCCGTTTATAACCTTTTTCGATGAATTATAATAATCCATTCCTTCTACTTTTGTTAAAGTAACGGTATAAGAGTTTTTGCGAATATTACCCACTTTAATTACAACATCTTCTGTAATATTCGAAATAATATATCTTCCGGTTGCTAATTTTTGTGCGCTTAAATTGCGGCTTTTCCCGTCATTTACAATAATATACATTCCGGCAATCGAATCGTCGTAAGCGTCATCAATGGCCACGCTAAATTCAAAATTGTTTCCGTATTTAACTTTAGATGTTCCGCTTATAACAGCCCCACCTTCATTAAGGTACGTTACGCCGTCTGTTGCAGTAAGAACCACCTTAAACATTATGTTTTCAACATCTTCTATTTTAATTTCATAGTCTTCTTTTATACCGGAAATTGAGTAGGTACCATCTGACCCGGACTTAATTTCCGTTCTTACTCCGCTTTCAGAAATTGAAAACACTTTCATTTCATCTGTAACTGCATACCCGGTTCTTGCTTCCACTTTAAAAATTGCAGATTCATCATACTTAACGGATTGTACTCCGCTTTTTTCTTCAAATCCCGTTTCTGTTTTGTATAAAAATTTAATAGCATCGCTCTTTACAAAATTAACATTATATGAGTTTACCGTTATACCTTCTACTTTTATCACTTTATGGGATGTAATATTAACAACAGAATATTTACCACCCACCAAATTAATTTCAGTTCCTTCATCACCGGGCACTACATTCCCTTCAGCATCTGTATTATATTCTTTTATTTTAAAATTAGACTTATTATATTTAGGGCTTATTTCAACAGTAAATGATACATTGTCGCCATATTCCACTTCTAATTTATTTCCCGGAATCTCCGCTCCGTCCTTTTTATAAGTAACTGGCTTTTGTGCACCGGGAGAATCAGGCGTTTCCGAATCATTATATCCCTCAAAATTCACATTATATTTAAACTTAACAATAGAGCCGGAAATTGTGTGGTCACTGTAAATTCCCTCTTTATCACTGCCAGTTTCCTTTATTTTATAAAGCTTATAATCTGAACCCTGCCCTATTTGCTCAACACCGCCCGACACCGTAGCCGCTTCCAAATTATATCCTTGCTCTGCTTTTACGGCAAAATAGAAATTATCGCCCGTTTTAACCGTATATTTACCATGAGCCTTATCAGCACTTGGACCCGACTCTGTTGCTTCATAATAGATTAAACCCTCAATATTATTAAAATTAACAGTTTTGTGAAGCGGGTCAAACTTGGCTTCAACTTTAATATTCGGTTTTACATTGGAAAGAGTAATTTCGTAACATGACTTTCCTTCATCGTTGGTATACTCTTGAGAATTATAAATATCAACCGGATTTCCGGATTCTGTAGTGATTTCAAGATTTTCTTCAAGGTTATATATTTCATAATTTGTGCTCGGTTCAACTTTAAAAGCCAAATCTGTGTTAAATTCAAACGGACCTTCGGACTCTTCTTCGCTAATTTTATTAAAAGAGGAAGGACTTTCAAGATTTATCCACCCGGAAACAGGCCTAAATATGGCCATATTTTGCTCACTTATAAACCTTGCTTTTCGCTCAGGATAGGAAACATTTAAAATTTTAGCAGAAAACCCATCACTTGGCATTGTACCTTTTGAAATAACAACTTTCGCCAGCACATAATATTTGCCGGTGCTTTCTTCTTTATAAGGTTCATCGTCCAAACCCGATGGAATTTTACTAAATTCACAACCTTCTGTAATTTTTTCTAATTTTAAACTTTTAAGTGTATTTTTATTTTCTTCTTCACTAATAAACTCATTATCTGGGGTAGTTATCCAGTAATAAAACACCGTATCTTTCAAATGTGAAGTCTGTATATCGTCAATTACCTTTTTCTTTCCTGTGTAATTATTCCAATCAAGTAAGCTACCCTTTGTATAGTCTTCCGTACTGCTGTTATAACCGGCTTTGTACACTTTAAGTAAATCACTATATTTTGTTTCAACCTCAAAATTTATTTTTGTATTTATTAAAGGCGGAGCATTTAACAAAATTTCACAATCATGAGGTATAACTCCCAACGTAATTGTAGTTTCTATTTTATTAATAATTTCAACATCACTTGAATTTACTGCTTCACTTGGTTCCACTTTTGAAAACCATTCAGCATAGCTTTTTGCTAATTCGTCACTTTGAATTGCTGTAAGCTCAAAAACCGTAGAAGTAGCTTCTGCGCTAACATTTTTTATTACCACAGAATGACTTTCGCTATTAAATTCCTCACCATTTAAACGCAAATTACTGGCAATTTCTGATAATGATTCGTCACATTTTACCGTAACATCATAATAATTTACAGTTATATTTCCAACAATAATATAATCTTCGTTTGGATCGACATCAGGATTTAAAAGATTAAAGCTATATACTATTTTACCGCCTTCTCGGCTTTCTTCATAGTACTCTATATTATCATTTTTATATGAATAAGGAAATCTTTTTATATTGCTATAGGTTGTGATTTCATTTGTAAAATGCTTATTTACATTTTCATATGGATCATCTATATTTTGAAAAACATAAATTTTATCATTTCCATTAATTTTTATAAGATAATGATCCACATCATTAATTTTAAAATTATAAACATAGTCAATATCAAGATTACTATACCCCGTTGGATCATCTCCCAAATATACATAGTAATAAGGAGTAGAAGAAGACCACATATTAAAATAAGTTACAGGTGCTTCAATAACTTCATCGCCATTATTAAACTGAACTTTATAATCAGCACTACCACAATGAAATTTTCCTCTACCATTTAAATATATATCTGACTGTGAATATTTGTCATCTAAGTCAATCACAACATTAGTGGGGGTTTTAAGGTTTATATTAACCTGCTTGGAATCACTTTGGGGATCTTCGCCTTCTTTATATACATTAAATCTATTATCATCATCTATAATATATCCGGAATCATTTAACCCTTTAAAAGTAAGCGGATACTCCAAAAATTCACCAACTATAGTATAAGCAACCGTTTCACCGGGGTAACCTTTTATTGTAAATGTATAAGTCCCTGCAGTGCCATCCCAGCCACTTTCATCCGCAATACTTTCTTCACCGTTATAAACAGCTACTATCTTCATACCCTCACAAGCAGTTAATTTAATAGTTATGGTATCGGTATCATGCTCGCCAAAATCAGCAGCAACTTTAAATTGAGGGAAAGCAGCATCTGCAGCATCTTCATTTATTGATATTTCTTTCCTTTTATTACCATTAATAAACAACTCAGCCTTATTAGCAAGCACTCCTAATTTTTGATTTTCAATCGTGCTTCCACTTTCATCTTTTGGACCTTGTAAAGTAATATCGCATTTTTTTGTGTCTGTAAAAATAGTATATGTTCCGCTGTCGCCGGGACGACCATGTATTTCAAATATATAATAACTACCTTCATAATGTTGATTTTCTATATTTGGTCCGGTAACATTTGATATTTTTACACCTTCTTGGACTTCTAATCTAATTTGCGCAAATCCAATAGTATCAAACATTTTAGTATTTAAACTTACCGACTTAGTATTTTCTTCAATATTTTCTATATACTGTTGATCATAAATATAATAGCCATAACTAGCAGGTAACAATTCTTTTGCTGAAATGCTTTTAATTATCTCCCCCATATAATCTTCATCCGAGGGATCAGTTTGCAATGTAATTTCAAAATCTGAGTTATACTCCAAATTCATAAAAAACAAATTTGATGATTTTATATTCTCCGCATTGTTAGTATCAAACGCTCCCATGCAAGGACCGTTAGGCACCGATGAAGACCAAAAGCCAAATTTTCCTTGATGGGATGACCCACTTTTGCAATAAAATACGTTACCATAACCAATAAAAAATTCATAACGCCTGCGATATTGACCAGATGCTAATTCTCTTGATTCCCAAACTATTATACCTTTATCACTATTATATGATTTTATTGGATAATTAACATTATCGGCTTCGCCTTCGCAGTCATATGAATAAAACACGCCTTCTTCAATGGAAACACCCTCCATAAACGCACTCCTACCGGAACCGTTTATTTTAGCTTTTGTGTATTTCATGTTAGATGAATATGCAAATTTTATGGTAAATTCCCGAACGGCTTCATCATCCGCCCAACCATCATTCAGGCGCACAGTTTCGTCATTTATTTTTGTACCATTACCTTCAACGGAACCTATATGGTCATAAAGGTCGCAGCTGCTATCTTTTACAAATTTAAATTTAAAATAGCCGCTAGTATCGTTCCCAATTTCACTTTTTTTAATTTTAAAAGTGTAAGAGCCATCGTCGTTTAACGCTAAATCCGGATTTTCAATAGTCTGCGCTTCAGAAATAACGTAATCAATATTTATACTTCCCGCAAATAAATCAGGGGCTCCATCGTCCTCGCGTTTAAAGTCTATTTTAAATGAATATTCTTGGTCGTCTTCTGCCCTTACTTCATTTTTTGGCGCAAAACAAAAATATGTCCCAACCGACAAAAACGTAAGCGCCAAAAATAAAAATATTTTTACTAAAATCCCATATTTACTATTTTTATATATACTTTTTAAATTAATCACAAAAACCGCCACCATTTCTTATTTTTTATATAAAAAATATTTCTATAAATTATATCATCAAATACAATAGATTTCAATTGCATTTTTTATAAAATTTATAACATAATAATTTATCACGCACTATATTTAGATATTATTTCCAATTTATATAAATTTACACAGCAAAAAAGCTCCCTTTTAAAAGGAAGCTTTTAATTTAAAACAATATTTTATTTCTTTAAATTAACATACGCAGCAGCGGCATTACCGCAAACAGCGCCATCAGCAGCCGCTGTTACAATCTGCCTAAGCGGTTTTACTCTGCAGTCACCCGCCACATACACACCCGGAATATTTGTTTTGCATGTTTCATCAGCTTCAAAATATCCCATTTCGTTCATTTTGATTTTGCCCTCGTAAATTTTATTATCCGGCTCATAGCCAATAGCAATAAACACCGCATTTATGTCCACTTTGCTCTCTTTACCGTCTGTATTAAGCAAAACAGACGTAACCGTTTCATCTCCGCATATTTTAGTTATGTTAGATTTAAAAAGAAACTGAATATTTTCTTTTTTTTCTGCGCTGTCAACCAAGATTTTTTCGGCTCTGCACTTGTCTTTTCTAACCACAATCTTTACATCTTGGCATATATTAGATAAATACAAAGCATCTTCAATAGCAGTATTCCCGCCGCCAACAATTATTACAGATTTATCTTTAAAAAATGCACCATCACACGTTGCGCAATAAGAAACACCTTTGCCGTGAAATTCATTTTCGCCTTCACAGCCTAAAAATCTCCTTTTTAAACCATTTGCAATTATTACAGTCTTGCTACATATTTCCTCTCCGCTTGATGTACGCACACGTTTTTCGTCGCCATCTAAATCTAAACCCACAACATCGCTAAAAACAAATTTTCCGCCCAAATTAGTAACCTGATCATACAAAGACGTAGAAAAATCCACACCGGAAATCTTTTTAAATCCCGGATAGTTTTCTATATATTCTATTATGGAAGTTTGACCGCCGTATATGTTTTTTTCGCAAATAGTAGTATTTAATCCTGCTCTGAGTGCATATATGGCCGCGGTTAATCCGGCAGGGCCCGCACCAATTATAACCACATCTACCATTATTTAGTCCTTTCAAGCTTTATTAATTATTTTTCAACGTGTAAAAATCAGATTTTATAATATCTTCCAGTTTTTCTTGCGGCATAAAACCTATTTCTTTTCTTACCAATTCACCGTTTACAAAAAACATCAGTGTAGGCACAGACATAATGCTATATTTAGAAGCGATTTCCCTACTTTCATCAATGTCTATTTTTATTATTTTAATGCTGCCCTCATATTTATTTTTTATGCTTTCAAGAACGGGCGCCATCATCTTACACGGGCCACACCAAGAAGCATAAAAATCCACTATTACCGGAGTCTCTGCAATTCCAATTTCTTTTTCAAAAGTTTCTGCTGTTAATTTTTGATCCATTTAAAAAACCTCCAATTTTTATTTATAAATTACCCACTTATATATTTATTGCAAATTTTGCTTATTTAATGCACTCCCCGATGCAAAAATTTTTCTCTGCTTTTAAAAGTTCAACTTTTTCTATATTTCCAATAAAGTCTTTTTCGCTTCTCACTTTTACATATATGTAATTTGAGGTATAACCCTCGTAAAAGCCGTTTTCATCTTTAGTTTCAAAAAGCACATCAAGGGTTTTTCCAATAAACTTCCTCAAAACCATTTTACTGATTTTTTCCGAAAATTCAATAGCCTTTTTTACCCTTTCTGTTTTTATATTTTTGCTTACCTGACCTAAATATTTATCGGCAAGAGTTCCCGGACGTCTGGAATAAGGAAAAACGTGAACCTTTAAAAACTGAACTTTTTCTATAATTTCCAATGATTTTTCAAAATCATCTTCTGTTTCGCCGGGAAAGCCAACCATTAAATCCGTGGTAAAAGTTGCATCCGGAAATTTTTCTTTTAATTTTTTTACAAGCTTTAAATAATCTTCGCTTGTGTACCTCCTGCGCATACTTTTTAAAATTTTATCCGAACCGCTTTGCAAAGACAAATGAAACTGCGGGCATAATTTTTCTTCACAAGATAGTTTCTCTATTATTTCATCGCTTACCAAATCAGGCTCCAAAGAGCCAAGCCTTATCCTTTTTATACCCGAATTTTCTGCGGCAACTTTTACCGCATCGCAAATACTTAAATTTATATCTTTTCCGTACGAAAAAAGATTAATCCCAACAAGAACTATTTCCTTATATCCGTTTTCGCTTAAATTCAAAATATCTTTTTCTATTTCTTGGGGCTTTTTTGAGCGCACACGGCCTCTGGCATATGGAATTATGCAGTAACTGCAAAATCTGTCGCAGCCATCTTCTATTTTTAAAAAAGCTCTGGAACGCTGAGGCCTACTGTCAAACGTTGCTTTTTCAAATTCAAAAACACCATTTATGTTGCCAACATCAAAAACCTTAGCTCTATTTTTTAAATAATTTTCTAAAACTCCTGGCATTCCGTGCTTTTCAAAGTTACCGATTACAATATCTATCCCCAAAAATTTTTTTGCCTCTTCGGGAAACGCTTGGGGCATGCACCCTGTTAAAACAATTATACCGCCAGGATTAATTTTCTTTATTTTGTTTATTGTTTGCCGCAGTTTTCGGTCGCTCTCAGCCGTTACAGTGCAGGAATTAATTATAATTACATCTGCAATTTTGGTATTTTCGGAAAATGTGTATCCGTTTTTCATCATAGAAAACCTGATATTATCCGACTCACACTGATTCACCTTACAACCAAAAGTAATAATTGAAAACTTCATATATCTCTCCTAAAAATAAAAACACAGCTTCCATAAAAAACATATGGAAGCTTTTAAATAAAAAATACTTGTATGGTGGACGTTAACGGACTCGAACCGCTGACCCTTCGCACGTCAAGCGAATGCTCTACCAGCTGAGCTAAACGTCCTTTACGGATAATATTTTAACACAAAAAAACGATAATTGCAAACTCAAAATTAGCATGCAAAAATTATTTATTTTGTCTAATTTATCCGTATAAATGCTCTATTTTAAATTCTGCATTGTGCCGTCCGGCATAGTTTGCATACCTGTTTTTAAATCCGGAATCAGAA
The DNA here is from genome assembly GCA_017406805.1 of Clostridia bacterium. GTDB lineage: Bacteria > Bacillota > Clostridia > Oscillospirales > Acutalibacteraceae > UMGS1491. The sequence goes on from JAFQXU010000049.1 coordinate 10,780, forward strand.
TTCCAGATGGTGCCGATCCGGTTTGAAGGGCTTTGTTTTCTCCCTTTTTATTATATACTTCATAAATAAATCCCATAAGCTTTTTATCGTGTGCATTAGTTCCGCCTGTAATTTCTGCCAATTCGGAATCATTAACGGTTTTGTCAATATAAGCTTCGTAGCTGTCTATTGCTTCGGAAATATATTCATCAAATTCCTGCTTTGTAATGTTTTTATCAATAGACACACAAAAATCAAACATTTCATCAAGAGTTGATTTTTTTAAAAATTCATCAAGTAAATTTTTATCATTTGCAAATCTTTCAAAAATTAAATTCATCTTATTCATTTTTAAAACTCCCCTCTTTTATTTATTTAAACTTATATTTCCCAAATAATCGCATTCTAAACAGTAACTACTTTCTTCATAAACAATTCCCTGATTTTTAAATTTAATATCTATAAAATTTCCGCCCAAATCCAGCTTATTATTTTTTCTGCGTGAAAAAATACTAAGCAAACAAGATTTATCTTCGCAAACTTTTCCGCAACTTGAGCTTAAACATTCGCAAGTTTTATTTTTTGCATTATATTTAAAGCTGCACTCAATATCGGCAAATGCAAGAACTTGCTCTGTAGCATTATTAAAATATGTAATGTTGGATTTCCAAACTATATATTCGTAGTCGCTTGTATTTAAACTATCAGGATAAGAATATTTTAAAATAGTTATATCTTCTTTTTTAGAAATATCTCCCTTTAAAACGACTGTTTTAACGCTCTCGCTTGTAAGTTCAAGTTTGCCGTAAGACGGATCGTCCCAGTCTGCGGCATAAACTCCTTTAAAGAAAAGACCAATAAAAAGCACCAGTACTAAACTAAAACTAAACCTTACAAATTTTTTCATCATATCTCACTCCCCTTGTTTTCAATCAGTTATTTTTTATTTTTAAAATATATTGCTATTTATACCTATATCCCCAACCGACGAGCAAAACACATCGATGTGACCATCTGCTATGTAATCATAAGATTCTAAAATATTTTTTTGGTAAAGATTGTATTTAACTGAACCTGTAGAAATTTTTTCTTCTGAAAAAATTTCCATTAACGGCTTAAGGTAATAATTTTTTTTGTTTTTCTCCAACATACTGCATTTGCAGGTTACAGATGAATCTTTATCATATTTAAAAGTAAGCCCTACGGTACAATCAGTTAAGATTTCCATTGTATCAGCTCTTTTATACTCTCTTTTAATGGTAACTTTCTTCTTGTATGTGGTTGTGCCGTCTTGATGAAAAGTTGATATTTCCGGAGAATACATTATAGTTTCAAAACAAACAATGTTGTTATTAAAAGATTTTGACTTACAAGTCATTCCTTCTTCACAACTATTTGTTGTTGCACCGACCATAATAAAATTTGAACCGCTAATTATAACACTTAACATTAAAGATACTACAAAGGAAAATATTTTTATTAATTTCATAAATTCTACCCCTTTTAACAATTGCATTACAATCTTATTTGTTTAAAAAATTTATAAAGTAGTCCTGTAACTCTGTCCAACGCATTAAATATAGCATTGTTTGCAATTTTTTCGCTTACTTTGGCAAAGTTTTTTTCTAAACCAAAAAAATTGTTTTCTGAAAGAACAGAACTTGACTGGGCTATGGTTTCAAGTGAATTTGCTTCGTAGTACTTTAGTTTATTTAAAGACACGTCGGAAAGTTTTTCTTTTATAGATATTTCCTTGCAAACTTCATCACATTTTTTTTCAAATTTTACATGAAGCGGAAATTTGTAAACAGCTTCATAAGAAAGCTGATACACTGTGTGTACCGGGGTGTTTAAATCCTCTAAAAAGTGAATTGCGCGCCCTAATTCTTGATATGCCAAAGTGTAATTTTTACCTTTATATTCATTAACAGCATTATTAAAATGCATATCTAATCTATGTAGCGCAGAATCTTTTTCATTCATAAAATTTTTTTCGGAAATAAAATTATAAAAATGATATTTATATCCGCCGTAAATTTCATCTTCGTCAGGTTTTAAACTGTACGCTTCCACAGTTTCCCAAAAATTTTTTTCTTTACCATCAAATAATAATTCCTCATTAGAGTCCGCTAAATCATTATTAAATTTTGTAATTACCTCCAGACCGCTTTTTGTAACAAATCTGTGAGTGTAAGCGTTAAACGCCGCAAATTTATTTTCAAAAATTAAAAACAAAGCCACACCAACTAATACGGCAACTAAATATTTAGCATACTTTTTATTTTTCAATTCCCACATCTCCTTTTATAAAATTATTATAAAAATGCGTTTTTCGCCTCCTTATAATTTGTAACTTTTATAATATTATATCAGATTTTTATTTTTTGTAAACATCTTTTTTGGTAAAAATAAAAAAATATTTTTGTATTAAATTTACTGAGCAATGAATTATTGATAAAAAACGCCAAAAGATTTATTATTAATATAGTAAATAAAATTTGGAGGAAAAAATTTCATGAAAATAGGAATCGTAGGTTTGCCAAACGTTGGCAAAAGCACTCTTTTTAATGCAATAACAAATGCCGGAGCGATGTCTGCAAATTACCCCTTTTGTACAGTAGAACCAAATGTGGGAATTGTTGCCGTGCCGGATGCAAGACTTTCAAAACTTGCAGAAATGTATAACCCCAAAAAAATAACACCCGCAACAATAGAATTCGTGGATATTGCAGGGCTTGTAAAAGGAGCATCAAAAGGCGAAGGACTTGGGAACAAATTTTTGGGGAACATTCGTGAAGTTGACGCCATACTTCATGTGGTAAGATGCTTTGAAAACAGCAACATAGTTCATGTTAGCGGAAAAGTAGACCCAGCGGCAGACATAGAAACAATAAATTTGGAGCTTATATTTTCTGATATTGAACTTTTGGAAAAAAGAATTCAAAAAATAGAAAAATTAATAAAGGCGGACAAAAAATACGCCGCAGATCTTGAAGTATGCCAAAAAATAAAAACCGAACTTGAACAGGGCAAAATGGCTAAATCAATTGATTTTACCGACGATGAAAAAGAATTTGCAAACACTTTGGATTTACTAACCATTAAACCTACCATATATGCAGCTAATTTCTGCGAAGAAGACTTTGCAAACAACATAGAAACAAACGAAAAATACAAAGAAGTTAAAAAAATAGCCCTTGAGGAAAATTCAAAAATATTGCCAATATGTGCAGAACTTGAAGCGCAAATTTCTGAAATGGATGAAAAAGAAAAACTGGCGTTTTTAGAAGATATTGGGCTGAAAGAATCGGGGCTGGATAGATTAATAACGGCATGCTACGACCTTTTGGGATTAATTTCATACTTAACAGCAGGAGAACCCGAAGTCAGAGCATGGACAATAAAAAAAGGCACAAAAGCCCCCCAAGCTGCAGGAAAAATACATTCAGATTTTGAAAAAGGATTCATCAGAGCAGAAATAATCTCATACGAAAACCTAATTGCTTGCGGCTCCCTTGCAAATGCAAAAGAAAAAGGACTTGTACGATCAGAAGGTAAAGACTACGTGATGAATGACGGAGATATAGCACTTTTTAGATTTAATGTTTAAAAAAGAAAGGTTGTTAATCAATGTACGAATCTTGGGAAACTTTAAAAAACGAATGCACTAAATGCACAAAATGCGACCTTTGCAAAGAAAGAACAAACGTTGTTTTTGGGGAAGGTAACCCCAAATCAGAGGTAATGTTCATCGGTGAGGGCCCGGGAGAACAAGAAGATTTACAGGGCAAGCCATTTGTGGGCAGGTCCGGTAAACTTCTTGACAAAATGCTGGGGGAAATCGGCCTTAGCCGAAATAAAAACATATACATAGGAAACATAGTAAAATGCAGACCACCAAAAAATAGAGATCCCTTGCCCGAAGAGCAAGAACTTTGCATAAATTGGCTGAGAAACCAGGTTTTACTTTTAAAACCAAAAATAATAGTAGCAGTCGGCAGAATTGCCGCAATGAAAATAATTGACCCAAACATAAAAATTACAAAGCAGCACGGAACTTTTTACCTTAAGAAAAAAACATGGATGATGCCAACAATTCACCCCGCAGCAATACTGCGAAACCCTAATCAAAAGCCACTTGTTGAGCAGGATTTTATAAACCTAAAAGAAAAAATAAAAGAAATCTGCACAAATACATATTAAAAAAGCCCCTCGTGAGGGCTTTTTTGATGTTATTTTTTATTTAAATAATAAAAATTACAGTTGACATTACCGCACAAACATGATAAACTAAAACTTAGAAATAAGCGGTCATGCTGGAACAGGTAGACAGGCATGTTTGAGGGGCATGTGTCGCAAGACGTGTGGGTTCAAGTCCCACTGACCGCACCAAAAATATTCCGTAAAAAATATAAAAATCTTTTACAAAATGTCTTTTATTTTAAATTTTTTTCAACATATCTGATTATTATTCGCATATTTGAACTTAATCAAATATGCGAATATGTTTTTATAAATTCTACAAAATACTGGTTAACCTAAAAGTTAAAAAATTGCTGAAGGAAGTGTAAAACTTGTTAAAAAAATTATTTGGAGGAATTGACCTAAACTGGAAAAAACTCATTTTGTTTGCAATAATTTCAGGAATTTACGCTGGTATTGCGGCTTTACCTTTTGCCAAAGACACATCTTTTCAAGAAATAACAAATGGCTACGGAGCTTGGATTCTATTTGGAATAATAATTATTGCAAATAGTAAATCTCCTATTGATTCCGCACTAAAATGTTTTGTGTTTTTTCTAATTAGTCAGCCAATTATATACTTAGTTCAAGTCCCTTTTCGCCAAATAGGATTTAGCATATTTTCATATTATGATACCAGTTTAATTATACGAACCATATTTACAATACCTATGGGACTTATAGGATATTATATAAATAAAAGAAACATATGGAGTTATTTAATTTTGCTTCCTATGTTTATTATGTTAGGTATCATGGGGCTTACCTCTTTGCAAAGTGCGTTTAATAATTTTCCGAGATATTTATTTGCACCGATATTTTACTTTTCATCCATAATTATAATTACTCTTGGTATATTTAATAAAAAAAGTTTAAAAGCTCTATCGTTCTCACTACTTGGAATAAGTGTGGCAACTTATTTGATACTCTTTGGAATAAAAATATATGAAGTAAATGTAGATTTAAGCGAATATGGTATATCATTAGGCAAAGGTTCCCATGTTTCAATGTGTAGACACACCGGCGTAGGAAAAGAAAGTAACGCAAAAGTAGTAAAAAATGAAGACGAATATAAATTACAAATACGTAGCCATAGAAACAGTAAATATAAAATTAGCATAGTAGAAT
>JAFQXU010000050.1 GCA_017406805.1 Clostridia bacterium
AATATTTTTCTTTCAGTTTGGCGTTCTTTTCCGTCTTTTATTTCTGTAACTATTTCTGTTGGGATTTTTACCTCTTGGATCATATTTTTCATGTTATGATTTGCGATTGTTTTTTCAAGATTTGAGGCTACTTTGTTTTCATAACCTGAATAAGTATGAACCACATACCATTTAGCTTCTTCAGACATAATTTTAATTCCTCCGGACTTCTACTTAGTATTTGAAACTGTCATTATCGTGCGTAAAAGCTGTAGGAATCCCTCGTCAAGAAGAGCAACAAAAACACCCATTATAAAAATCATCGCAAGGACGATTCCGGTGTTTTTCCAAACTGTTTTTTGGGTCGGCCAAACAATTTTTTTAAGTTCGATTTTTGAATCAATAAAAAAATTCTTGATTTTTGAAAATAAACCTTGCTTTTTTTCTTTCATTGTTTTGCCTCCAATCAATTACTTTGTTTCTTTGTGCAGAGTATGTTTCTTGCAACAAGGACAATACTTGTTCATCTCAAGCCTGTCTGGGTCATTTTTTTTGTTTTTTGTCGTTTCGTAGTTGCGCTGTTTGCACTCTGTGCAGGCTAGTGTTATTTTAGTTCTCATTACGGCACCTCCCGGTATTTCGGAATATTTTAGCCTCCCTCTTAAGGGTACAAAAAATAAACCCCTTAGTCGAGGTAATAAAATTTTACCATATTTAAAATTATAAGTCAAGAATTTATAAAAATTTAATTTTAAAAATATATTTTTGTCATTTGAAATGCTAAATTATTCATAATAAAAAAATTTTTTACATATAAATAATCCATATGTACTGTATGGAGGGGTAATATGTGAAAGAAGAGTTGGAGAGGCGAGCCGTTATGCTTGGGGAGTATATATTGGAGCATAAAGCCACGGTTAGAAGTGCTGCAAAAAAATTTGGAGTTTCAAAGTCTACTGTGCATAAAGACGTTAGTGAAAGACTTGGTTACATAAATAAGCGTTTGTACCTTGATGTTAAAAAAATTCTGGAAATAAATAAAGCCCAGCGACACATAAGAGGTGGATTTGCCACAAAAAACAAATATGCAAAAATAAATTAAAAAGAAAGCCTTAATTTTTAAGGCTTTTATTTTATTTAAAAATAGTTGACAAACTCATTAAAAAGACGTTATAATAACAAGGCGCATTTTTTAAAAAGGAAGAAAAAGTAATTTTATGAAAAAGAAAGTAGCATTTGGATTAGTCTTGAGTTTGTTGATTTTTATATGCTATTTAGGTATCACAGTATTTGCATTAAAGCCAGAGCAGTATGCCATGGCGGTTAAAATCGGAAATTATATAATAGAAAACAATGCAACACAAATGGCTACAGCTAAAGCATTTAAAGTTTCGCAAAAGACAATTCGGAATTATATTGAAAAATTAAAAGAAGTAGATGACTTACTCTATGAACAGGTTAAGAAAATTACTGAGCAACATAAACATCTGGGAAGTGGCAGTGTTTTTAAACCGGAGAATTGGTCTCCTTTAGCCAGTGAAGGTAAACGTCGTAGAAATCTTGTTAAATTAAAAGAGCAAGATGCTTTAGCAGTTGAAATTGGAAATTACATGGTTAAGAATAATGCTACATATTTAGAAATAGCCACAGAATTTGAAATTTCAGATATGAAAGTCAGACGGTATATTAAGAAATTGGAAAAAATAAAACCGGAGCTATATGAACAAGTTAAAAAAATTGTGGAACAACACAGACATCTTGGTAGCAATGTTGCTAATCCGGAAAAACAGTGCTTTTTAATGAGTAATAGAAAACGCATTAGATTTACTTATGAAATGTTAGAATTATATACATTTCAGTGTGATTGTGAATTTTTATAAACATCTGTATGAAATAATGTAAAGCAATGCAGAAAAATTTTTTAATGAAAAATATGTATTGAAAATTAATTAAAAATATGTTACAATAAAAGCGCTACAATTTTAAGAAAGAAGATGTGATAATGAAAAGTAAAGCAATATTGAGATCTGCAGCTGTAATGATGAGTTTGCTTACTGTTTTGCCGTGTTTTGGGAATGCGACATTTGCAATGAATTGTAATGAAAAAAATGAAAGACAACCTTTGGCTCAGCGTAAAGCGGACAGCCCTGAAAAAGTTAAGAAAAAGAACCTTGAAACTGTAAAAATTTTTAATCAATTGGGAATAGATTTAAATGGCAAAATTGACGATAAAAAAGTTAAAAAATTTTTAAATCGTATGAAAAATGATCCATTGGTAAAGCCGTATTTAAATTATGTTGGTGAAAATTTTATTATTGGAGAATTTAACGAAGATAAAATGTCTGGTATATTAGGCCGAGAAATATATATAGATGATATTGGAGAAAAATTTAAAGAAAAAGTTAAAGTGAATAGTTTGGAAGACAATAGAATGTCAGTATATATGTTTTATTTATCTTATTTAATAAAAAGATCAAGTATTACAAATGGTGTTATGGTGGGGGAAAATAAAATTTACCCCGTAAATATGAGTTTACTTGTTGAACTTATGTTTCGTTTTTGCGATTATAGGTTTATAGAATTTTTTAAAGCTGGCCAAAGATATATTAAAGAGTCCGGCATGCCTAATTCGGAAAATTTTTTGAACAATTTTAAACGTGATTTTTTTATAGAAAAAAATGGCAAACTTAATAAAGTTGGTTATGGTAGTTTTTTGATTTGCGAAAAAAATTATATAGAAAATAAAATAAATCCTGAATTAAAGAAAGAAACATTTGAAAAAGATAATATTTTTTTGAAAAACGATGATAGTACTTCTGAAGACGGGGGAAAGGCAAATGTAGTAATATTTTCATTTTTTTTCCAATATTTAAAAACATATGTCGAGCTGTTGGAACGTGGTATTTCAATAAATTCACCAGAGCAAATGCGTGCGTTAATTAAAAAAGAAAGGCAGCCGAAAACAGAAAACTCGAAAACAGAAAACTCGAAAACAGAGAAACAGAAAACAGAGAAACAGAAAGCAAAGAAACGGAAAGCAAAGAACGCAAAAACAGAGCAGCCACAGGTAGAGCAGCCACAGGTAGAGCAACCGCAAGTAGAGCAGCCACAGGTAGAGCAACCGCAGGCGGACCAACCACAGATAGAGCAACCACAGATAGAGCAGCCACAGGTAGAGCAACCACAGGTAGAGCAACCGCAAGCAGAAAACCCGAGAAAAAAAACAGGAAAGAGAAGAAGGAAACCGCAAACAAAGCAACAGCAGGCAGAAAACCCAAAAGCAAAGAACGCAAAAACAGAAAAACAGCAAGCAGATGAACAAAATAATCCAAAGAATGATGGTTTGCCTACGGGCGATGTTAATAGCTTTTTTGAGGAAAAACGTATAAAAGAATTAAAAAGAATAGGTGATTATACTAAGGTGTTTACAGAAGGGGAAAATGGTGCAACAAGAACGGTGTATTTTCCGATTGATGTTTTATACTGCATTGGTGGAACCGTAAAACAGAAGGCAAGAATTATAGAAAGCATAAAAAAAATAGTGTATGATGTTAGTAGATTACCTAATGCTGAATTTTCACAATTTGATACGTATACCGGTAATACACTTAGTGATTTTTTGAGTGATTATTTTACAGAAAATGCTAAAAAATGTTTTACAAATTCAAAATCTCAATATGTTTATAGATATAGGATTAATAAAAAATGCAACATAGTATTTATTAAAAAAGGTAACGAAATAGTTTTTCTTAATTCTTCGGATCATATATATAACGGAAAGGAATAAAATTTTTGGCGGACTTACTCTGCCAAATTTTTTGCTTTATGATATAATGAAAGAAGCTAAAAAGTGCCAAAAAGCAGGAGATGATAAACTTGAAATGGAAATATTTTAAAATGGTAAGTAATTATTTAAAGCCATACATTGGTTTTATTTTAATTGCACTTGTTTTTATGCTTGGAAATCAGTTTTGCAGTCTTTATATTCCGAGTTTAATGGCAAAAATAGTGGATATCGGCATTAAGCAGCATGGAATTGAAAACCCCGAGATGATAAATATGATTTTAAGCCAAGACGAAGTTATTAGCTCTCAAACGAATTATATTTTTAAAATCGGCTCTGTTATGCTGGTTTTAACACTAATAAGTGTAGTACTTACCGTGGTTTATAATTATATGCTTTCTAAAATATCTTCTAAAGTTTCAAACGATTTAAGAAAAGATTTATACAGTAAAATAATGAAATTTTCTTTATATGATTTAAATAAAATTTCTGTTTCTTCTTTAATAACTCGCACTACCCGTGATGCACAAAATGTTCACAGCTTTTTGTTTTCCATTACAAACTTTATTATGCCTGTAATTTTAATGGCTGGGGGAATAGGTTTTGCAATTAAAAAAAGCCAAAAATTAAGCCCTGTTTTGTTAATTGGGTCGATTTTTGCTGCCGGAATGATTATGATTATTTTTAAATTTGTAATTCCCAAGGTAAAAATAATGCAGCTTCTTGGCGATAAGTTTAATTTAATAATGAAAGAACGCCTCAGCGGAATTACCACTGTGCGTACATTTGTAAATGAAGATTTAGAAGAAAAAAGATTTAAAGAATGCAACGACAGTCTTTTTGAAAATTCAATTTATATAAGCAAATTTATGAGTTTTATACTTCCTTCTGTGGTGATAATTTTAAATTTGGTAAACGTTTATGTTATTTGGGTAGGTGCCAAAGAAATAGAAAATTCCACCATGGCGGTTGGAGATATTATGGCATTTTTTCAGTATATTATGATGATTATAATGTCTTTTATAATGCTTGTACTTAGTATTATCAAAATTCCAAAATACTGGATATCGGTTGAAAGAGTTTGTAAAGTGCTGGAAGTATCAAAAAATAGCGATTTTTCAGAAGAAAATGCCAATTTTTATAACGAAAAAATAGAAAAAATCGAATTTAAAAATGTTAGCTTTAAGTATAACAGCGCCGAAGATTATATAATAAAAAACGTGAATTTTACAATAAAAAAAGGCGAAACTATAGGAATAATAGGCACCACAGGTTGCGGAAAGTCAACTTTGGCGAGGATACTTTCGGGATTTTTGGTGCCAACCGAAGGAAGAATACTTTTTAATGACAAAGAAATTAAGCCAAACGATAAATTCCTTGGAAAAGTGGGGTATATTGTTCAAAATGCGCCTCTTTTTAACGGAGATATAGAGTACAATTTAAAAATTGCAAATCCGGCCGCCACAAAAGAAGAAATGATTCAGGCGTTAAAAGATGCCGAGATTTACGATTTTGTTTTAAAAAACGGGCTGGACAAAAATATATCAGGGGCGAATTTTTCGGTTTCCGGTGGACAACGTCAGCGACTTTCCATTGCAAGAGCTTTGCTAAAGGACTGCGATGTTTATGTTTTTGATGATAGTTTTTCGCGCCTTGATTTTAAAACGGATTTAAATGTTAGAAAGAATTTATCAAACAGGCTTAAAGATAAAATAGTTTTTGTGATTTCTCACAGAATTGGAACCATTAAGAACGCCGATAAAATTATTGTTTTGGATCAAGGCGGAATAATTGGCTTGGGAGACCACAAAAGCTTGACGCTCAACTGCAGTTTGTATAAGGAAATACTTAGTATGCAAACAAAAATAAAAAGCACGGGAGGTGAGAAGAATGAAAACTAAAAAAGAAAACTATTTTAAAAAATTCTTTAAATATGCTCGTGAATATAAATTTTTAATAGCTTTAATTACGATTTTTTCCGTGCTGGAATCGTTTGTTGGGATTATTAGCCCAAAAATTTTTGGCGATATAATTACCTCTCTTTTTGCGGATGCCGTACCGGGACAACCTTTTGCAAATTATGATTATATTTTTAAAAGCGTTTGTATGCTCACGGCCGTTTATTTGTTGTTTGCAAGTTGCAAAAGTTTGGAAAAATATTTTTCTAATTATGTTATAGAAAAAATTTCTTATAAATTACGGGAAGATATTTCTAAAAAAATAAACAAATTATCGCTTGGATATATTGAAGAAACAAGCTACGGCGATATAATGTCCCGAACTTTTAACGATACCGAGGCCATAAGCTTTGCGCTTACAAGCTTTTTGGGTGATGCACTTTCTTCAGTTTTTATGGGTGCCGGAGTTATTTATATGATGTTTTCCATAAGCTGGGAGATGAGCCTTTTATCTTTTTTGAGTTTTCCGGTAATAGGTTTTGTTATTTTTTTAAGTGCGTTTAAATCTAAAAAATATTACAAAGAATACCGCGAAAGTATAGGTAAAATCAATTCTTGCACAGAGGAATCGTTTTCCGGGTATGAAACTTTAAAAAGTTTTGGAGCGGAAAAAAGTTTTGAAGAAAAGTTTAATAAAATTAGCGGCAGTATTTATAAATGTGAGTGGAAAACGGATTTTTATTCTTCTTTTATTGCTCCGGTTATGGGGTTTGTCGGTAATTTTAACAGCATAATTTCTTGCGTTTTGGGTGGATACTTTGTGGTTTTGCGCGGATTTTCCGTTGGTAATATTTCCGCATTTATTGCATATTCTGCAAATCTTAACGACCCACTTATAACAATTGGAAGTTTGGCAAATTCTTGGCAAAATATTTCTGCTGCGTCAGAAAGAATTTTTAATATTTTAAATGCACCGGAAGAAGAAACGGTGGAAAGTCTAGGTAGTGACGATTTAAACAGTGATTTTGCCTTGGAATTCAAAAATGTAAAATTTGAGTATAAAGAAAACACCCCCGTGATAGAAGATCTTTCTTTAAAAATAAAAAAAGGTGACACTGTGGCGATAGTTGGCGAAACCGGTGCGGGTAAAACCACACTTGTAAATTTACTTCTTAAATTTTACACTCCAAACAGCGGAAGCATAGACTTTATGGGGCGAAATATAAGAAAAATAAATAATTTTGAATACAGAAAACATTTTGGTATCGTAACGCAAGACTGCTGGCTTTATAAAGATACAATAATGGAAAATATAAGGTACGGAAATTTAAAAGCTTCTGACAAAGAAATAAAAAAAGTGGCAAAATTTATAGGGGTTGACCATTTTATAGAATCTTTGCCGGATGGTTATGAAACAATAGTGGAAGAAGGCGGAGCAAATATATCTGAGGGTCAAAAGCAGCTTCTTTGTATTGCGCGCTTGGTACTTTCGAACTCAGATGTTTTGATTTTAGACGAAGCAACCGCAGCAATAGATACTCACACAGAAATACAGATACAAAATGTTTTGAAATTTGTTTTGGAAGGAAAAACTTCCATAATAATTGCGCATAGGCTTAGCACAATAAAGAATGCCGACGTCATTGTAGTAATGGATAAAGGCAAAATTGCCGAAATGGGTAAACATAATGAATTAATAAATAAAAATGGTTTGTATAGCGAGCTTTACAAAAGCCAATTTAAAAATGTATAAAAAAATCCCTTTTTACTATTGAGTAAAAAGGGATAAAATTATTTTTTTGTGGTTTATGGAATTTTATTAGTCTACATTTTCTACGCCGAAAGCAGCGTTTAATTTGTTAATTCCAAAATTTGCTCCATTTTTTGCAGTGTCATAAACTGTTTTTGCTCCTGATTTGATAGTATTAAATGATGTTCCTTTTTCTAAATTAAAGATTTTATCTGTGCCTGTACAAACAACGTAAGTTCCGCCCAATGCACCAAGTGGATATAAAATTAATTTAAGGGTAAAAATAACGGGCCCTTTAAATATAGAAGAAAGTGTGCTTTCATTTTCTTCTTTTGCAAATACATTTATATTTGACATGGGAGTAATAAATATAAACAGTATTACCAGTATGCTGGAAATGAGTTTTTTCATTGTATCTCACCTACCTTTGCTATAAATTCTTACATAAATTAAAATACTTTTCAATACAAATATAATTTAATAATTATTTATAGTTTTTATTATTTTTATATAAGAAATCATCATGGATTGTAAAGGTGCAGTCAATTTGTTACGAACTAAAACAATTTACTTACTTTTTCTTCAAAATCTCCCCACTTCCTGCATATAGAATCCAATGTTGCATTATTTTCTAGTCCGCGTGCTTTATCTATTCCTTTGCAAACAATCAAAAAAATTCCTCCTGAAACGATTGGCATTATAAATGCTTTAAAAGCATAAAGAAATACAGGATTTTTCCATACAGAAGAGTTTGAAGTGCTGATATTTTCTTTTTGGTTAGAAGTGCTTATCCCGGATACTGGTGTAATAAATATAAGCAAAACTACTAACATACTGGAAATAAATTTTTTCATTGTATTTCACCTACCTTCGCTATAAATTTTTACATATATTAAAGTTTTTTTCAATGCAAATATAACTTAACAATTATATATGTTTTTTAATTTTTTTATTATTTTTATATAATAAATTAAAAAAACGACATTTGGTTACTTTGTGGTAAACCTTTTAAAACCCCTGCTTCTTCTAAGGTTTCAATGACTGCTTTGGTGACTTTGGAGCGGATTTGCAGGTCGTCTATTGATATGTATTCGCCTTCATCTCTTGCCGCTTGAAGGCTTTTTGCGGCCGATTCTCCCACACCGCTAAGCGATGCAAATGGCAGCCTGATTTTTCCGTTTTCAACGACATATTTATATGCGTCCGATTTGTACAAATCAACCGGCAGGACTTCGATATTTCTTGCCAGCATTTCATTTATAATTTGAAATGTTGCAAAAGCGGCGTTTTCTTTTGCTGTGGCTTCTTTGCCTTTTGCAATTATGTCCGCCATTTTTTTCTTAACAGCGTTTTTCCCTTGCATAACCGTTAGACCGTCAAAATCTTCTCCGCGTACGGTAAAATATGCGGCGTAGTATTCCGTTGGGTAATAAACCTTGTACCACCCAAGCCTGAGTGTGGAAATCATATAGGCCGCTGCGTGGGCTTTGGGAAACATATATTTTATTTTCATACAAGAATCAATATACCACTGCGGGACGCCGTGTTCTTTCATTGTTTTAAGATGTTCATCGGTTAAAAGTTTTGTTGCCTTGCCTTTTCGGACGATTTCCATAATTTTAAAGGCGGTTTTTGGCTCTACGCCTTTGTGCATAAGGTAAACCATAATGTTGTCGCGTGTTCCGATAACTTCCGAAATTGTGCAAATCCCTTTTTTGATAAGTTCATGAGCGTTTCCGTGCCAGACGTCTGTGCCGTGGGACAGTCCCGAAATTTGCAGTAAATCGGCAAAAGTTTTCGGCTGGCAGTCAATTAGCATTTGGCGCACGAAGGAGGTCCCTACTTCCGGCATAGAGAATGTCCCCGTTTGGGAATCTATATCATTGGGAGTAACGCCAAGCGCCTTTGTTGAAGTAAACAAAGACATGACTTTTGGGTCGCTCATTGAAACGTCGGTTACTTTAACGCCAGTGTAATCTTCCAGATATTTATAAATTGAAGGAACATCGTGCCCAAGCTCATCGAGTTTACAAATTGTATCGTGAATGGCATGGAAGTCAAAGTGAGTTGTAATGTTGTCTGAATTTTGGTCGTTTGCCGGGCGCTGTACGGGGCAAAAGTCGTATATTTCTTTGCCTTGCGGTACAACCACCATTCCGCCGGGGTGTTGCCCCGTGGTGCGTTTTACACCGGTGCAGCCTGTTGCAAGACGCATTGTTTCGGCTTTTCCGATTGACATGCCGCGTTCTTCAGCAAATTTTTTTGTAAAGCCAATTCCCGTTTTTGTGGCAATTGTACCGATCGTTCCGGCTTTAAAGACGTTGTCTTTACCAAAAAGAGTTTCTGTGTATCTGTGAGCATCGTTTTGATATTCGCCCGAAAAATTCAAGTCTATATCCGGTGTTTTGTCGCCATCGAAGCCCAAAAATGTTTCAAAAGGTATGTCGTGGCCGTCTCGGGAGAGATTTTCCCCGCAGTTTGGACATTTTTTTTCGGGTAAATCAAAGCCTGAACCATAACTTCCGTCAGATATAAATTCGCTGTATTTGCATTTTGGGCAAAGGTAATGTGGGCAAAGCGGGTTAACCTCTGAAATCCCTGACATTGTTGCAACAAAAGATGACCCAACAGATCCTCTTGATCCCACAAGGTAGCCGTGTTTTTCTGAGTCTGCCACTAATTTTTGCGCAACCATATAAAGCACGGAAAATCCATGTTTTGTAATGGAATTTAATTCTTTTTCCAGTCTTTTTTGAACTATTTCGGGTAGTGGGTTGCCGTAAATTTTTTTGGCTCTGTCCCAAGTTATTTCCACAAGCTCTTTCTCTGCTCCCGGAATAAATGGGGGAAACACTCCGGGCGGAATAGGTTTGATTTCTTCAATCATGTCGGCAATTTTGTTTGTGTTTTCCACCACAACTTCGTAGCTTTTTTCTTTCCCCAAGTATTCAAATTCTTTAAGCATTTCTGCAGTTGTTCGCATATATACAGGCACTTGATTGTCAGCATCTTCGTAGCCTTGGCCGGCCTGAAGAACTCTTCTATATTCTGCATCTTTCGGATCCAGAAAATGCACGTCGCCCGTGGCAACAACGGGAATGTTTAGCTGTTCGCCAATTTTAATAACTGTTTTATTAAAGTTTTGCAGTTGTTCTTCATTTTTTGCAATTTCATTTCGAATCATAAAGGAATTATTCCCTAAAGGCTGAATTTCTAAGTAGTCGTATATTTTTGCTATTTCAAGCAAATCCTCAAAAGGCCTTCCACCGGTTATTCCACGGAAAAGTTCACTTGCTTCGCATGCACTACCGATTATTAAACCTTCGCGGTGTTTTAAAAGTTCGCTTTTTGGTATTCTAGGTTTTTTATAAAAGTAGTCAAGATGCGCCATGGATATAAGTTTATAAAGGTTTTTAAGCCCTTTTTGATTTTTTACAAGGATTGTCATATGGTGAGAAACAGATTTTTTTGCGTTACTTCCTGAAAGTTTTGTGTTTATTTGCTGCAAAGATGTAACATCACGTACGGTGTTTGCCATATCCAAAAGTTTTATAAATATATAAGCAAGGGCTTTTGCATCATCGCAGGCTCTGTGATGATGAAATTCCGGGATTTTTAAAATTTTTGCAATGGTATCGAGTTTATGATTTTTTGCGTTCATAATAAGTGCACGGCTCATCGGGACGGAATCCACATATGTAAAATCAAATTTTATATTAAGTCTCTCGCAAGCGGCCTTAATGAAAGAAACGTCAAAATTAGCGTTGTGAGCAACAAGGACGGGCTTTTCGCCGCAAAATTCAATGAATTTTTTTATGGCCTCTTTTTCTTTTGGGGCGCCGCTTAACATTTCCGGTGTTATGCTTGTAAGCTCTGTTGTTTTTTCTGAGATGATAATTTCGGGGTCTACAAAAATAGAAAACTTGTCCAGAATTTCTTTGTTTTTCACTCTGAATGCGCCGATTTCTATTATTTTATCAAGATTTGCGTTAAGGCCTGTGGTTTCTAAGTCAAAGCAAATAAATTCGCCGTCTAAACCTCGTTCGTAGTCGCCTGTTACAATTGGGAGCATATCGTTTACAAAATATGCTTCTACGCCGTAAATTATTTTTATATTTCCGCCATTTTTGTTTATTTCGTTTGCGGTGTTCATTGCCTCGGGGTATGCTTGTGCTATACCGTGGTCTGTAATTGCTACCGCGGTGTGACCCCATTCGGCCGCCCTTTTAATAAAATCCGAAGCAGGGTTTATGCCGTCCATGGCGGACATGTTTGTATGCAGGTGCAATTCCACGCGCTTTTTTGGCGCTTTGTCCACCACTTTATATTTTGAAACAAGGTTTATATTTTTTGGTCTTATTACTAGTTCACGCTCATATTTATCTTCAGAAACGGTGCCTTCCACAAGGATTGACATGTTTTTTTTGATTTTTTCAAGTTGTGCGGCTTTGCTTTTGTTTTCTATTAATTTTAAAATTATAGACCCTGTGTAATCGGTAATATATATGCTGTAAATTATGCTTTTGCCGTCTTTTGTTTCGTGAAAATCCACCATAAAAACGTCTCCCCATATGGTGGCATTTGTCATTTGCGGGTTGATTTCCCTTATAGAAATCGGATTTTTTGTTATTAGTTTGCCAAAAAAGGGCGTTGCTGTTTTAACGGATATTTTAGGTAGAAGATTTTCCCCTGTTCTTACTTCAATTTCCGGTATTTCAGCAGGCTTTTCTTCGGTAGTTTCCGGTTCCGGCTCTTTTGAAACAGATGTGGTTTTTTCCGGTATGATTTGTGTTTCTTTTTTCGTTTCGTTTAAATTATCTGATTGGGTAAATACTACTTTCATTGTTTTGCCCATTTTTTGCGACAGTAAAAGCGAAAGTTCCCTGCCGATGTTTTTTTGAACCAAGAAATCCCTTCCGCCGTGGAATAAAGTGATTTTTATTTCGTTTTCGCTTTGAGAAAACTTAAAATCTTTAAAAATTCTTTTGGCTGTAACGCTTTTGTTTACAAAAGATTCAATTATTTTTTGAATGTCTATATTTTCTGTGCTGTTATTGTTTGCTTTTTTAATGCTTATTTCCGCACTGATTAGTCCAAGATTTGAGCTTGTAATGGCCTTTTTGCATGCGGATATATCTTTTTCCGGGATGTCATTTTCTGAAATTAAACTTATGCTTAATTTTCTGTTTTTTTTATCTATGCTTAAAGACTCTATGTCCAGATTGACCATAGAGTCCGGAATTTTGGATATTTCAATGTAGTTTTCAAAAAGACTTTTAAATTTTTTCAATGCACTTTGTTCCTTTTTAGTTTTATTTTTTACATAAGTTTGATTTCTTTTATAAGTTCTTTTACCAGGTTTTTTTCGGGTACTTTTTTAATTATTTTCCCTTTTTTAAATATAATTCCAATTCCGTCTGCACCGGTAATGCCTATGTCTGCGTCTTTTGCTTCGCCCGGCCCGTTTACCACACAACCCATAATTGCCACTTTTAGTTTTTTGGGGTAATTTTTTAAGGCTTTTTCCACTTCGCCAGCTATTTTAATCAAATTAATTCTTGTCCTTCCACATGTTGGGCAAGAAACAAGTGTAATGCCTTTATCATAAAGATTAAGGGCTTTTAATATATCAATTCCCGCTTCAATTTCTTCGCAAGGGTCGCCGGTTAATGCAACTCTAATTGTATCGCCGATACCATTTAAAAGTAAAGACCCTATTCCGATGGAAGATTTAATAGTGCCGATTTTTGGTGTACCGGCCTCGGTTATCCCTAAATGAAATGGGTAATTGCATTTTTTTGCGGCGATGTTGCAGGCATCGACTGTGGTTTTTACGTCAGATGATTTTATTGATATAACGATGTCGTTAAAATCATATTTTTCTAAAAGTGATACGTTGTAAATTGCGCTTTCGGCCATTGCCTCCGGAGTGGCTTTGCCGTATTTTGCCAGTAAATGTCTTTCTACTGAGCCTGAATTTACCCCAATGCGTATTGGTATTCCTCTTGTTTTGCAAGCGTGGGCTATGGTTTTTATTTTTTCTTCGTTTCCTATGTTCCCGGGGTTGATTCTTATTTTGTCAATCCCCGCAGAGATGGCTTCTAAGGCTAATTTATAGTCAAAATGAATGTCCGCAACGAGCGGTATGTCTACTTCATTTTTTATGTCGTCAATCAATTTAACCGAATGTATATCCGGTATGGCAATGCGCAGAATATCGCAGCCGGCTTTTTTTAGCTTTTTAGCTTGTTTTATACTGTTTTCACTGTCGTAAGAAGGGACATTAACCATAGACTGCACAGCTATTGGGGAATCCCCTCCAATAACTACGCTTCCTATTTTTACTTTTTTAGATAATCTTCTTTCCATTTTACTAAAAGCTTCTTTCTAAATTTTTGATTATTTTATCCTTTGCCAAATAATTTTGCTACATCAAAGTAAGAAATAAACAGTAAAGATGCCATCAGCAAGAAAAACCCGATTGTGTGTATCCAGCCTTCGTATTTTGGATTTATTTTTTTGTGTGTGATGAGTTCTACAAGTAAAAATATTATTCTTCCGCCATCGAGTGCAGGCAAAGGAAGAAGATTTACTACGCCTAAATTTATTGTTATTAATATCATAATGCTGAATATGTTCATAAATGCGGTAAATACGCTGGTTTGCAGGCCTTCTGATGTTTTTTCTCCTATTATTGAAGCTATGCCTATCGGCCCGGACATGTTTTTAAATGATATGTTGCCCTTTATAACTCCCAAAAGGCTTTCCCACACTATTTTTGTGGTTGAAACAGTGTCTAGAAATGTAGCTTTTAAAAGAGTGCCAAAGTTTTTTTCCATTGGTTTTAAGTAAAAATCCGGCTGGATTGTATTTTCTCCGTTTTCGCCAGTTACAGTGCGGAATTTAACGTTTTCAAGGTTAATAATTTCTCCATTACGTTTTACTTTTATATTGAATGATTCTTTGTTAGATGCTGCAAAGATATTAAAGCTTAAATCTTTATACGAATAAATTGTAGAACCATTTATTTTAATAATCTCGTCGTTTTCTTTTAACCCACAAGAGGGAGAAACAGCGTTCTCATCAAATTTACTTATTGTGTTGGAAACCAGTGTGTTTGCTTGGCATAAAATTATAAATGTCATTAAAAACCCCAGCAGCAAATTCATGATTGCTCCCGATGCGACTATTATTATTTTTTGCCATGCTTTTTTTGCCCCAAATGAATCCGGGGACTCGCTTTCGGAATCTTCGCCTTCCATATCACAAAATCCACCGATTGGAAGTGCTCTTAAAGAAAACAAAGTTTCACCTTTTTTAAATTTAAATATTCTTGGGCCCATACCCAGCGCAAATTCGTTTACCTTAACTCCGAATTTTTTTGCCCAAAAGAAATGTCCAAATTCATGTACAAATACAATTAAATTAAAAAGTAGTACTCCAAATATTATTAAAAACGCAAATATCATTTCGTTCTCCTTTTCTGTTTTTTGCTAATTATATTATATCATATTTTTGGATTTTATAAAACTGTCTATACTTGCTTTGATATAAATTCGCGGGTTTTTTTGCCTATTTTTGGTATGTCTTCCAGGTTTAAAATTTTTATGTTTTTAAAATTATCAAGTGCTTTTTTCACAAGTTCGGTTATTTCCAAAAATTTAATTTTTTCGTTTAAAAATAAGCTCACAGCTTCTTCATTTGCTGCGTTTAAAATGGTTGTTGCCGCCCCGCCCAAAGATGCAGCTTTTCGGCAGATATTTATGGCTTCAAAAGTTTCATCATCGGGTTTATAAAAAGAAAGATTGGAATATTTGGTAAAGTCTAGGCTTTCAACGCCCGAATTTTGCCTGTGCGGATAAGTAAGTGCATAAGCAATGGGGGGTTTCATACTCGGTGTACCCATTTGCGCAATTATGCAGCCGTCTACGTATTCAATCATTGAATGAACCACACTTTGCGGGTGAATGATAACATCGATTTTATCCAGCGGAGTATCAAAAAGGTGCATGGCTTCAATTATTTCCAGACCTTTATTCATCATAGTTGCAGAATCTATTGTGATTTTTGCCCCCATTTTCCAGTTTGGGTGGTTGAGTGCATCTTTTATGGTAACGTTTTTTAATTCTTCTTTTGTTTTGCCAAAAAAAGGTCCTCCCGATGCGGTTAAAATTAGATTTTTTAAGTCTTTTTTATCTTTGCAAGATTGTAAACATTGAAAAATCGCACTGTGTTCACTGTCAACCGGCAAAATGGCAACCCCGTTTTTTTTAGCTTCTTGCATAACAAATTTTCCGCCCACAACGAGTGTTTCTTTGTTGGCAAGAGCTATATCTTTTTTTGCATTTATTGCGCAGATTGTCGGCTTAAGACCTATCATTCCAGAAACCGCCGTTATTACCATTTCGGAGCTTTCCAAAGATGCCGCTTCGCAAAGACCGTCCATGCCGGATAAAATTTTTGTGTCGGTATCTTTAATATTTTCCTTTAATTTTTTGGCAAGATTTTCATCATACACAGTGGCAAATGGCGGCTTGAACTCCCTTATTTGTTTTTCCAGCAAAGATATATTTTTGTTTGCCGCAAGAGCGGTTATTTTTGTTTTTAATTTTCTTGCCACTTCCAGAGTTTGAGTGCCTATTGAACCTGTGGAACCAAGCACGCAGATGTTGTTTTTCATGGTTTTATCATCTCTTTTAATGTATTATTTTAATGAATTTTAAAAAGAAAAATACATATGGCGCAACAAAAATTACGCTGTCGAATCTATCTAAAATTCCTCCGTGACCAGGCATAAAGTTGCCAAAGTCTTTAACCCCATATTTTCTTTTTATAACCGAAAAGCACAAATCCCCAAGCGTGGAAATCATTGAGCCGATTAAACCCATTAGTATTATTAAAAAGTAGTTTATGTGCTGTTTTTCAGGGAAGATTAAGTTGTTGAATATAGAAGCTATTATAATAAGCGAAATTATGCAAGTTATAATCCCACCAAAAAACCCCTCAATAGTCTTTTTTGGGCTTACGTCGGGGCAAAGTTTATTTTTCCCCAGCAGTTTTCCGGAAAAGTATGCACCGGTGTCGGACATCCATGCAGTTATCAGAGCCAAAAATACATAAAAGCTTCCGTAAATCCCGCCTAAATTCCTAAGCATGGAAATAGTTCCCATGGCCATTGAAATAATTATTGCCATAGAATGTGTAAAAGCGATATCTTTCAGGCGAAACTGAGGTTTTATAATCATTAAAGAAAACATAAACAAAGTGTATATGTATATCATTATTTGCCAGATATTTGCATTGCCAAAAAGAGCGAAAATCGGCACGAATATTAAAGTTGGAATAACGATTATGTTTTGATTTGCTATGCCCATTACGGTGAAAATCTCTCTCATTGCAAAAACGGAAATTATTGCTACGGTGGTACTTAAAATAAAAGGAAAATTTTGACCAAAAACCAAAACTATAAGCGCAAAAAGTCCCCCAACAATTCCGGAAACTATTCTTTTGTTCATTTTTAAGCACCTCCAAATCTTCGTGTGCGAGAAAAATATTCCTCGATAGCATCATTAAAACTTTTTTCGGAAAAATCCGGCCATAAAACGTCGGTAAAATAAAATTCGGCATAAGCGCATTGCCAAAGCATAAAATTTGAAATTCTTTTTTCTCCGCCCGTTCGTATAAGCAGGTCTACGTCTGGGTCCCCGTTTGTGTATAGGTTTTCAGAAAAAATTTTATCGTCTATGCTGTTTATATCAATTTCCTTGAGGATTACTTTTCCTGCCAGAATTTTTGTGGCCCTTAAAATTTCGCTTTTACTGCCGTAATTTATTGCTATATTTAGTTGCAGTCCTGTGTTATTTTCTGAGTCTTTTTCAATTTTTTGAATTAATTTTTGTATGTCCGGGGAAAATGCAGAAACATCTCCCAAAAACTTCATTTTCATGTTTTCGCTGCTGAATTCTTTAATTACTTTATTCAAATACTTTTTAAGTAAGACCATAAGAGCGGAAACTTCGGCTGCCGAGCGTTTCCAATTTTCAGTAGAAAACGCATAAACCGTAAGATATTTAAGACCGATTTTGTTGCAGTATAGTGCCAAAGATTTAAAAACCTCTGCGCCGCGAGAATGACCCAAATAAACAGGTAAGCCGTTTTTTTTGGCCCATCTGCGGTTTCCGTCCATGATTATTCCCACGTGCAAAGGAAGTTTTTGATGATTTAAGCCTTGATTTGTCATTTTAATTATCTCCAAAGCCCAATAAATTTATTTTATAAAGACATAACTTGCTCGCTTTTTGCCGAAGAAAGCTCGTCGATTTTTTTGCAGAATTTATCTGTTAAATCTTGGATTTGTTTTTCTCCGCGGTTTACGTCGTCTTCGGTTATTTCGTTATTCTTTTTCATGTTTTTTATTTTGTCCATGGCATCTCTGCGGATGTTTCTTATCGAAATCTTTGAATTTTCTGCCATAGAAGAAACTTCTTTGGAAATTTCGCGCCTTCTTTCTTCGGTTAACTGCGGGAAGATTAATCTTATAATTTTGCCGTCATTTTGCGGGTTTATTCCCAGGTCGGATTTTTGAATTGCTTTTTCCACTTCCGGTAAAATAGAAACGTCCCACGGCTGAATTACTAAAACTCTGGCTTCCGAAACAGATACTGCTGCCACTTGATTAATCGGCGTATCGGCGCCGTAATAATTCACTGTTATTTTGTCTATTAAAGCGGGGTTTGCTCTTCCTGCTTGAATTGATGTGTATTCGCTGCTCAGGCGGTCGCATGTGGTTTCCATGCGAGATTTTGCTTCGCTTATAATGTTGTTCATAAAAATTCCTCCGTAATTTAATTTTAATTTTTAAATTTAAGGTTTTGCTATGGTTCCAAGGTTTTCACCTTGCAGGGTTTTTAATAAATTCTCCGATTTGCTTAGATTAAACACCATCACAGGTATTTTATTGTCTCTGCACATAGATGCCGCAGAGCTGTCCATTACTTTTAAGTTTTTTGCAAGAATTTCATCAAACGTAACCTCGGTATATTTTTTTGCATTTGGGTTTGTTCTTGGGTCGCTGTCGTAAATTCCGTCTGTATTCGTTGCTTTAAATATGGCGTCAGCCTGTATTTCTGCCGCTCTGAGTGATGCTAAAGTGTCGGTTGAAAAAAATGCATTTCCCGTTCCGTATCCAAAGATAACTATTCGGCCTTTTTCCAAGTGGTGAATTGCTCTTGAGGGGGAGTAATGCTCTCCGACTTGCGGAAAAGGGACCGAGGTCATAATTCTTGACTCTGCTCCAAGTCCACTGAACGTATCATCAAGCGCTATGGCGTTCATCACCGTTGCCATCATTCCCATATGGTCTGCTTTAACGCGGTTCATAGTTCCGCTGGTTCTTCCGCGCCAGAAATTTCCTCCGCCGACTACAATTGCTATCTGAACTCCTGTTTCGGCGCACTCTTTAATTATTTTTGCGATGTTTTCCACAATTTTAAAGTCTATTCCGCAGGATTTTTCTCCTGCCAGAGCTTCACCGCTAATTTTTAATAAAACTCTTTTATACATAATATTCAAATTAAAAAACACCTCGATTAAATGTATGTATGAATTTATGCCGCTATAAATATTTTACATTACTAATCTGTTTATGTAAATACTTTTAATAACAAAATCATTTTTTAATCTTTAGTTTCTTTTTTTAAATTTTTTAAAAATTATAAATTAAGATATTGACATTTTAAATATTTGTATCATAATTCTATTTGAAGAAGTATTTTAAAAGTATCATAAACATGGAGGTAAATTTGCTATGGAAGATATGATTAAAAGAATAATTGAGCTTGATAAACAAGCGCAGGAAAACCTTGTTCGTGCAAATCAGATGAAAGTGGATTCCGAGCAGCGAATAAGCGATATGAAAGAGAAAAAAAGAAATGAATATATGGAGAAAGCAAGAATAAAAATAGGTGAAATGGAAAAAAAAGAAAAGGTAAATGCATGTTTAAAACTTAAAGTAATAGAAAATTCATACAAAAAAAAATATGATCGCATAGAAAAAATTTATGCCGAAAATAAAGAAAACTGGATAAAAACAATAACCGAGCGTGTAATTAAGGACTAAAAAAGAAAAAATCTAAAGTAATGGTGGTGAAAAAAGCGGAGTAAAAATAAAGTCCGCCAAAAATATGATTTCATATGCTTCAAATGCTGTACTTTCAAAAGCTCGTGCATTATACGGCAAAGGAATAAAAGAAAAACATTACAGTGATCTTTTGGCGTGCAAAAGCATACCGGATATTACTTCTTATTTAAAAAGGAAAACAAATTATGCTGATGTTTTGAGTGGTTTAAACGAAAACAGCTTACACAGAGCAGAGCTGGAAAACCACCTGAAAATGAAGCTTTTTATTGATTTTGAAACTTTGGGTAGATACGATATTTCTGTTGGAGAGCATTTTTTTGAATATATAATCACTCGTGCTGAAATTGAGCAAATAATGCATAGTCTTATGCTGCTGAATGCCGGGAAATCCGGTGAATATATTCACACCATACCGGAGTTTTTTTACAGTCACGCCAAGTTTGAATTAAAAGCCCTTAAATATATAAAAAATTACGATGAATTTTTAAATGTAATAAAAAATTCTAAGTATTACAAAGTTTTGCTGCCGTTTAAAAACAAAAAAGGCGAACTGCTTGATTTAACCGCCATTGAAACGGCGCTTTATAACTATCTTTATGAAGTGGTTTTTGAGATTATCAACAAGTACGTAAAAGGTAGCGCAAAAAAAGAGCTTACGGACTTTTTTAACCTTTATATCGACCTTACAAACTTAGTAAGAATAGTAAGAATGCGTAAGTTTTATGATTTAGATAAAGATTATATGTTTTCTATGCTTATAAGCCACGGAACACTAAGCCGTGAGCAGCTTTATGGGTTTGTTGATTCCCCAAATGATAAGCAAATGATGGCAGACATGAAAAAAACAAAAATGGGCAAAAAATGGTTTTCACGTGGGCTGGATGTTATAGATAAAGTCCCGCTGAATATGAGATATAATAAGTGTAAACACAGCATAAGATTTTCGCTGTCGCCGCCTGTGGTGTTGATGTCGTACATTTTTTTGAAAGAAGTAGAAATTTTAAATATCACAAACATAATAGAAGGCATCAAATACAGAATAGCGCCTGAAGAAATAAGAAAAATGCTTATTATTTAATAAATATTTTAAAGAAAAGTGAGGTATTGAGAATGTCGATTGCAAAAATGAGCTTTATCAGTATGATTGGCCCGATGGACAAAGTAGATGAGCTTATTAATATTTGCGGCGAATCTGGGGTTTTTGAACCGGATAATGTTTTCTCGTTTTATTCCAATACAGAGAATTTTTCGGCGATTTCGGAAGAAAATCCATACGCCGAGCCGCTTAAGAATTTAAAAAGCAGCGCTTATTCTTGCGGCAAGAAGCTGAAAGATGTAGATATAAACGGCTTTTACACCAGCAAAAGTAAAGTGGATCGCTTTGTAAATTATATTTCGCAAAATATTGAAAGTTTGGTTTTAAAAAAGAGGGAGCTTTACGGTAACCTTGCAAAATATAAAGAAGAAATAGAAAAGCTAAAGCATTTTTATGGGTTGAGGGAATCAATAAACGAAATTCTTTCCTGTGAATGCACAAAAGCAAAGTTCGGTAAAATGCCGGTTGACAGCTATAAAAAATTTGAAGAAATTGCAGAAAAAAGCAGTGAAACAGGGCTTGATTTGGTTTTCTTTCCGTTTGATTCCGATTCCCGGAATCAGTGGGGAATATATTTTTCCTCTGTGGAAGATTCCGAAGAAACGGACAGGATATTTTCTTCGCTTTATTTTGAAGAAATTCCGATTTTGCATTCCGATAAAACCCCATATGAACAATCTACTTATCTTCAGAATTTAAGCACGGAAACGTATAAGCAGATTGAAAAAGTGGACAGAAAAATTGAAGGCTTTTGGAACTCGCAAAAAAGCCAGTGTATGAAGTTTTACACAAAGCTAAAACAACTGAGTTCGTACTTTGAAATAAAATCATACGCCGCCAAGTATAATAACGCATTTATACTGGTTGGTTGGGTCCCGCAGGAAAATTTGGAAGATTTTAAGCAAAAAATAAGCGGGGTTGAAAATGTGGAATATTCCACCGAAAAAGGCGAGGAGATTTTAAATCATCAGCCACCGGTAAAGCTGAAAAACAAGAAAATATTCAGACCTTTTGAATTTCTGGTAGATACTTACGGGACGCCGTCTTATGGCGAAATGGACCCCACAGTATTTGTGGCCTTAACTTATACTATACTTTTTGGTATAATGTTTGCGGATCTTGGTCAGGGGTTACTTGTTTCCTTGGTAGGATTTTTAATGTGGAAATTAAAAGGTATGAACCTTGGCAAAATGTTAATCTTTTGCGGTTTTTCCTCTGCAATTTTCGGAACGTTTTTTGGTTCGGTATTTGGTTTTGAACATGCGCTGGATCCATTTTATAAAAATGTTTTTGGTCTTAAAGAAAAGCCGATTGAAGTTATGGATGCATCAAGTACAAACGCAATTATTTATTCCGCAGTTGGGCTTGGCGTTTTGCTTTTGATAGTTTCAATGGTGCTTGGAGTGTACTCGCTTATTAAACGGAAAAACTACGGCGAGGCGATTTTTGGTTCCAAGGGGCTGTGCGGATTAACATTTTATATGGCGCTTTTGTTTATGATTGCGGACATGGCAGTGCTTCACACAGGCGTAGTTAATAATTTTTATGTGATTTTTTTAATAATAGTTCCGCTTATAATCCTTATGTTCAGCGAAATTTTAATTAAACTTGTAAACAGAGAAAAAGATTGGCTTCCCGAAAGCTGGGGCGACTATCTGCCGCAAAGCTTTTTTGAACTTTTTGAAATCGTTCTAAGCTACGTTACGAATACTATGTCGTTTTTAAGGGTAGGGGCGTTTGTTTTGGTTCACGCGGGAATGATGATGGTGGTGTTTACAATTGCCGATATGTTCTCCGGGCCGGGATACGTTATAGCTGTGGTTATAGGTAACCTTATTGTAACAGCTTTGGAGGCTTTGGTAGCCGGAATACAGGTTGTAAGGCTGGAATTTTACGAGATGTTTAGTAAATTCTTTGAAGGCCAAGGCAGACCTTTTACACCCGTGAAAGCGGAAGACAATTTGGTTTAAAATTTTTAAAAATTTTATTATATATTTTATTTTAATTTGGAGGTATTTATTATGTCAGTTTTATTTTTTATTATTCCATCAGTTTTAATTATTTTAGGTGCTTGGATTGCCGTGAAAGCGGTAAAAAGAGGTGTCAGCAAGAAAAAGGCGGTTATTTGCCAAATTTGCAGTGCGGCATTAATTATGGGATTTAGCTTATTCTTTGCGGCAAAACCTGTATTTGCTGAAGAAACAGCAGAAGGCAATGCACAAATTACATCAAGCGCACAAACAACTCAAAATTCATCGCAAGAAGCTGCTTCTTCAAAGGCTTTAGCCTTTGGAATCGGTCTTGTTGCAGCAGCGCTTGTTACTGGCCTTTCCGGAATCGGCGGAGGAATTGCGGTTGCATCTTCTGCACCTGCGGCAATAGCAGCAACTTCTGAAAATCCAAAAGCTTTCGGTAAATCGTTAATCATGGTTGTTCTTGGAGAAGGTATTGCACTTTACGGACTTTTGATTTCAATATTGATATTCGGCCAACTTGAAAAACTTGCCGTGTAAGGGGCATGATGTTATGCGTTTTAAACTTATCAGCGATAACACAGACACATTGGTGGGGATGCGACTTGCCGGGATTACGGGGGTTATGGCCAAAACGCCGGAAGAGGTAAAAAAAGCAATAAATGATGCTATAAAAACAGAAGACGTGGCAATAGTTCTTATTACAGAAAAACTGGTAAATATGTGCTCGGAGTTTATATATGACTTAAAAAGTACATCAAAACGCCCGCTCATCGTGGAAATTCCCGACAGTAATTCACCGGGCAGCAAAAAAGATTCAATTACTAAATATATTCGTGATGCAATAGGACTTAAAATATAAATATAATGTATGGGAGGCGATAATGTGCATAAAAGCTTTAAATCTAGCAATTTTTTAAATGCAATAGACAAGTATGCAAAAAAACGCCGCAAGAAAATGACAGAAGAACTGGAAAAAATTGAAGAAAGAGAACTTAAAAAAGCAGAAACCGAAATTGTGGAAGACGTTAACACAATGATTCAAAGGGAACTTACAAGCATGAAAAACAAAATTCTTATAGAAGTTTCTCACAAAGAGCTTGAAGAAAGAAAAAAAGTATCTCTTAGAAGACGCAACATGATAAAAGAGATGTTTTCTGAATGCCGTCAGAAGCTAATAGAATATACAAACTCAGAAGATTATGTTAATTCTTTAAAGCAGTACGCCGCTCAAATAGCCAAAACTTTAAATAATTTGGACGATGTTAAGTTGTTTGTTAAAAAAGAAGATTTAAAATACGAAGAAGAAATCAAAAAAGCATTTGCGGGAAAATGCGAAGTAATTAGCGCAGATGATATTGAAATCGGCGGTATAAGGGGTTTTAGTGAAGCCAGGGGGTTAATTGCCGATGAAACACTTGACGCAAAATTAAACGAACAAAAAGACTGGGCAGCAGAAAATTTTGGTGTTCTTCTTGTTTGATTTTAAAAATATTATAAAGGCAGGAGGGTAAGCGCCGGTAGTAAAAAGCTTCCTTGCGCTCTTTAGCTTATGGAAAAAAATGATGTTATTTATGGAATAAACGGGCCGGTTGTAACCGTAAAAAAGACAAAATCATTTTCTATGATGGAAATGGTTTATGTTGGTAATGAAAAATTAATAGGCGAAGTAATAGGAGTTACCGATGAATATACAACCATTCAGGTTTACGAAGAAACTACAGGGTTGCGCCCGGGAGAACCTGTTGTGGGTACAAAAGGGCCAATGCAAGCATGCCTTGGGCCGGGAATACTTAATAATATTTTTGACGGAATTGAGCGCCCTTTAAAATCCATTGAGCAGCAAAGCGGCTCGTTTATTGGCAGAGGGTGCAGTGTTCCTTCGCTTGATTTAGAAAAGCTGTGGGATACGAAAATACATGTGAAAAAAGGAGATTTTTTGGATTCCGGTGCTGTGTATGCGTCATGCCAAGAAACCTCAATAATAGAGCATAAATGTATGGTTCCGCCAAATATTCAGGGCGAGGTTATAGAAGTTTGCGAAGACGGAAAATACAGAGTAAACGACGTAATACTGAAAATTAAAGATAATAAAAATAATATTCACGAATTAACGCTTTGCCAGTATTGGCCGATTCGTTTTTCACGTCCGATAAAAGAAAGACTCCCCTCTAATATTCCCCTTATAACCGGGCAAAGAATTATAGACACACTTTTTCCAATTGCTAAGGGTGGAGCGGCAGCTGTGCCGGGTGGATTTGGTACGGGAAAAACCATGACACAACATCAGCTTGCCAAATGGTGCGATGCAGACATAATAGTTTACGTTGGTTGCGGAGAACGTGGAAACGAAATGAGCCAGGTGGTGGACGAATTTTCTAAACTTATCGACCCAAAATCCAACAAACCAATGACGGAAAGAACTGTTTTGATTGCCAATACGTCAAATATGCCCGTTGCGGCCAGAGAGGCATCAATTTATACAGGAATAACCCTGGCAGAGTATTATAGGGATATGGGATACGATGTTGCAATAATGGCGGATTCAACTTCCAGATGGGCGGAAGCGCTAAGGGAGATTTCCGGCAGACTGGAGGAAATGCCTGCAGAAGAAGGTTTCCCGCCGTATTTGCCGTCCAGACTTTCTGAATTTTACGAAAGAGCCGGTAGGGTGAAAACTCTTGGCGGGGAAGAAGGCTCTGTGAGTATTATTGGTGCGGTTTCACCGCAGGGCTCAGATTTTTCGGAACCTGTAACTCAAAACACCAAGCGTTTTGTAAGGTGTTTTTGGGCGTTGGATAAATCTTTGGCGTATGCAAGGCACTATCCGGCAATAAATTGGATAAACAGTTATAGCGAGTATTTTGTGGATTTAGACCCATGGTATGCCAAGAATTACGGTGAATCGTTTATAAAATACCGCAGAAAAATAGCGTCTATTTTAAGTGACGAAGATAAACTTATGGAAATAGTAAAACTCGTTGGTGCGGATGTTTTGCCGGACGACCAAAAACTTGTTATAGAAATTGCAAAGGTCATAAGAGTGGGATTCTTACAGCAAAATGCATTCCACAAAGACGATACTTTTGTGCCGCTTAAAAAACAAAAAAAGATGATGAAAGTCATAATATACTTAAATAAACGTGTAAGGCAGTTAATCGGTGCATCTATACCGATTTCAAAAGTAATAAAAACAGGTATTTTTGATAAGCTTACAAGAATTAAATATGACGTTCCAAACGATAAACTTGAAATACTTGACGATTACAAAAATGAAATCGATAAAATTTTTGATAAAATAATTAACGAAAAAGTGTAAGAAAGCAGAG
The DNA here is from genome assembly GCA_017406805.1 of Clostridia bacterium. Taxonomy (GTDB): domain Bacteria; phylum Bacillota; class Clostridia; order Oscillospirales; family Acutalibacteraceae; genus UMGS1491. The sequence goes on from JAFQXU010000050.1 coordinate 25,949, forward strand.
GTGAAAACAAATGGTAATTAACTATGTGGGGCTTAAGGAAATAAGCGGTTCGCTTATAGTTTTAGAGGGTGTTGAAAATGCCTCTTATGAAGAAGTTGTTGATATAAAACTGGAAAACGGGACGTATCGCAAGGGGCGAATTGTGCAAATTGAAGGCGACAAAGTAGTAGTTCAAGTTTTTGAGGGTACTCAGTCGATTTCACTTTCAAATACTCATGTTAAACTAAAAGGTAAACCAATGGAAATATCTTTATCTCCTGAAATTTTAGGGCGTGTGTTTAATGGTTCGGGTGAGCCACTCGATAACCTGGGTAAGGTTTTCCCACACAAAAAAATGAATATTAACGGTACGCCGATTAATCCTATTGCAAGAGTTTATCCGAAGAACTATATAAATACCGGTATTTCTGCGATTGATACACTTTCTACGTTAATAAGAGGTCAAAAACTTCCTATTTTTTCAAGTTCAGGCATGAAGCATAACGAGTTGGCCGTGCAAATAGCTCGCCAAGCTAAGCTTTCCGGCGATGAAGAAAGCAATTTGGCTATAGTTTTTGCGGCGATGGGCGTTAAAAATGATGTTGCCGAATATTTTAAGCAAAAATTTGATGAATCCGGAGTTAGCGAAAGGGTTGTAATGTATTTGAATCTTTCCAACGATCCGGTTATCGAAAGAATTTTAACACCTCGTTGTGCTCTTACCACCGCCGAATATTTAGCTTTTGAGCTTAATATGCACGTACTTGTTATTATGACGGACATGACTTCTTATGCCGAAGCGCTTCGTGAGTTTAGTTCATCAAAGGGAGAAATTCCCGGCAGGAAAGGTTACCCGGGATACCTTTATTCAGATTTAGCTTCGCTTTACGAACGTGCGGGAATGGTAAAAGGCAAAACGGGTTCGGTTACGCAAATACCGATTTTAACTATGCCTAACGATGATATTACGCATCCACTTCCTGACCTTACCGGATACATCACTGAAGGGCAAATAGTGTTAGACAGATCCATCGACAGAAAAGGATACTATCCGCCGATTTCAGTGCTTCCATCGCTTTCCAGACTTATGAAAGACGGCATAGGTGAGGGATACACACGGGCGGATCACCCCGAGCTTGC